>NZ_PPPT01000196.1 GCF_006483445.1 Bradyrhizobium guangdongense
GCCTGATCGTGCTGGCGGAACCGATCGTGCGGTTGCTGTTTGAGCACGGCGCCTTCTCGGCGAGCGATAGCGCTGCGACCGCGCGGGCGCTGATGCTGTTGGCGCTCGGCCTGCCCGCCCATGTTCTGATCAAGGCGCTGTCGCCCGCCTTCTACGCGCGCAACGACACGATGACGCCGCTGCTGGCGACCGCGAAGGGTTTTGTGGTCGCGGTGGCGCTGGCGTTCCTGCTCGGCCACCTGTTCGGCGCGACGGGCATCGCCGCCGGCATCGCGGCCGGTGCCTGGAGCAGCGCGGCGTCCCTGCTGCGCAAGGGCGCAAGCGAGTTCGGCTTTGCCGTCGACGAAGCCGCACAGCGCCGGCTGCCGCGGATCGTGCTTGCCGCGCTCGCGATGGGCGCCCTGCTTTGGCTGACCTCGGGGCTGGCGCCCGCCGGCCGCCACGGTGTTGTCAGGCTCATCGCTGTCGCCCTCCAGATTGCGGCCGGAATTGCGGTGTACGCCCTGCTGATCCAGACCCTGGGCGTCGCCTCCTGGCGCGAGGCGGTTAACGCCCTGAAACGGCCGGCTCCGCGCGACCAGGGCGCTTGAACACGGCGAAATACACTTGACGGCGCAGCCCTGCTGTTGGAAACGACGGCACCTCAGGAAGGCTTCCAGGACCGCTTGCCATGCCATTCGTTGAACGGGTTTTTTCGGGCGTCCAGCCGACGGGCAATCTGCACCTCGGCAACTATCTCGGCGCGATCGTCAACTTCGTGAAGATGCAGCAGACTCATAACTGCATCTATTGCGTCGTCGACATGCATGCGATCACGCAGAGCCTGGACGTTTGGGGCGGACCGGCCGAGCTCGCGCGCAACACCCGCGAGGTGACCGCGGCGTTCATCGCGGCCGGCATCGACCCGAAGAAGCACATCGTGTTCAACCAGAGCCAGGTCTCCGGCCACGCCGAGCTCGCCTGGATCTTCAACTGCGTCGCGCGCCTGGGCTGGCTCAACCGCATGACCCAGTTCAAGGAGAAGGCGGGCAAGGATCGCGAGAACGCCTCGGTCGGTCTCTACGACTATCCGGTGCTGATGGCGGCTG
>NZ_PPPT01000197.1 GCF_006483445.1 Bradyrhizobium guangdongense
GATCCTGCCGGGTGCCGCGACGCCGACGGGCGTGTTCCTGCTCCGCCAATACATGCTGACGCTGCCAAAGGATCTGATCGAGGCCGCGCGCATGGACAAGGCCTCCGAGTGGCAGATCTATTGGCGCATCGTCATGCCGCTGACCCTGCCGGCGCTGGCGGTTCTGGCGATCTTCTCGATCATGTGGCGCTGGAACGAATTTTTGTGGCCGCTCGCGGTCCTGACCAAGACCGAGGTCTACACGCTCCAGATCGCGCTCAATGCCTTCCAGGGCGAGCTCCAGACCCAGTGGCATTACCTCCTTGCGATGACGGTCGTGACGCTTGTTCCCGTCGCCCTCGTCTTCGTGTTCCTGCAGCGCTTCATCACGACGGGCATCGGCTCGACGGGAATGAAATGACCGATCGGGTGAACAACCATGGCTGACCTGACACTCACGAGCGCGCGAAAATCCTTCGGCAGCATCGACGTGCTGCATGGCATCGATCTCGCCGTCAAGGATGGCGAATTCGTCGTCTTCGTCGGCCCCTCCGGCTGCGGAAAGTCGACGCTGCTGCGCGTCATCGCCGGCCTCGAAAACGTGACCAGCGGCGAGATCCATATCGACGGCGAACGCGTCACCCACCTGCCCGCCTCCGACCGGGGGCTGGCCATGGTGTTCCAGTCCTATGCGCTCTATCCGCATATGAGCGTCCGCAAGAATATGGGCTTTGCGCTCGAAAACATGGGACTGAAGCCACAGGAGATCGCGACGCGTGTCGACCGCGCCGCGGCCATGCTGCGTCTGACTGACTATCTCGACCGCAAGCCCAAGGCGCTGTCCGGCGGCCAGCGCCAGCGCGTCGCCATCGGCCGGGCCATCGTGCGCGATCCGAAGATTTTTCTGTTCGACGAGCCGCTGTCCAATCTCGACGCAGAGCTGCGCGTGGCGACGCGCAAGGAGCTCGCCGCCCTGCATGCCGATATCGGCGGCACGATGATCTATGTCACGCACGACCAGGTCGAAGCCATGACGCTCGCGGATCGCATCGTGGTGCTCAACGCCGGCCGGATCGAGCAGGTCGGCACGCCGCTCGAGCTCTACAACCGCCCCGCGAACGCCTTCGTCGCGGGCTTCATCGGCTCGCCCCGCATGAATTTTCTGCCCGCGACCGTGCTGTCCGACGACGGCACGCTGCGCCTCAGCGTCGGCGAGCGCGAGGTCGCGCTGCCCCGCGCCGCGTCCGGCCTCGCCGCCGGCGCGCGCGTGACGCTCGGCATCCGCCCCGAACACATCGACATCGCGCACGACACGGGGATGCTGGCCGCAACCGTCGATCTCGTCGAGCAGCTTGGCGGCGAGACCTTCATCTATGCCACCGCGCCCGGCCTGCCGCAGATCACGCTGCGCCAGGATGGCCAGTCGCGGTTCGACCGCGGCGATGCCGTCGCGATCCGCTTCGCCCCCGACCACCTGCATATTTTCGACGCGACCGGCGCGGCTCTCGCCAAGCCGTGATCGTCCCCCGGAGCCTGATCAAATGAAAGCCCTGACCCATGGCCGCTTCCGCGGCCTCGATGGCCACGCCGCGCTGTTCGACCTCGCGACCGGGCCGGCGGCGGCCCCGCTCGCCAGCTTGCGCGTCGCCATCCTCGAGCGCGACATCGGCCGCGTCACCCTGCGCCGGCCGGAGGGCTATCGGCTCGATCGCGGCTGGGCGATCGCGCCCGATCGCACCGAGCCGCCGTTCGAGGGCCGGCAGCGCGACGACATCTCGGGCTTTGCGAATCCGGCCGCGACCGTGGCGGAGGATGGCGGCATCGTCACGCTGACTGCTGCGGGTCTTCGCGCTCAAATTCGGCTCGATCCGTTCGGCATCGCCTGGTACCGCGACGGCGAGCAGCAGCCCTTCCTGAGGGATCGCCCAACCCAGGCCTATCTGCTGTCGCGCAAGACAGCCGCCTTGATGCATGCGATGGAACGGCACGACGACGAACGCCATTACGGGCTCGGCGACAAGACCGGTCCGCTCGATCGCACCGGCCGGCGCTTTGCGATCGATGCCGTCGACCCCTGCGGCTTCGATGCCGAATTGTCCGACCCGCTCTACAAAATGCTGCCGTTTGTCATCGTCGACGGCGCGCGCGGCGCGCACGGCATCTTCTACGACAATCTCGCGCTCGGCGCGGTCGACCTCGGCTGCACCATCGACAACTACCACGGCCTGTTCCGGACCTATCGCGCCGAGGACGGCGACCTCGACTATTACGTGCTTGCTGGGCCGAGCGTGCCCGACGTCACGCGCCGGTTTTCCTGGCTGACCGGCGGACAGGCCTTTGCGCCGCGATGGTCGCTCGGCTTCGCGATGACGACCATGACCATCGCCGACGCCCCCGATGCCGACCGGCGCATCACCGCCTTCATCGAGGATTGCCGGCGCTATCGTATCCGTTGCGACAGCTTTCACTTCGGCTCGGGCTACACCTCGATCGGCAACCGTCGCTACGCCTTCAACTGGAATCGCGAAAAATTCCCCGATCCGGCCGCGACCATGGCGCGGCTCAAGGCGGCCGGCATGCAGCCTGTCACCAACCTAAAACCCTGCTTGCTCGACGATCATCCAAGAATCGATGAAGCTAAAGCGCGCGGCATTTTGGTCGCCGACGGCGAGACCGGCGAGCCGGCCGTCGCGCAATTCTGGGACGGCCTCGGCTTCCATGTCGACTTCACCAACCCGGCAGGACGCAAGTGGTGGGCCGACGGCATCCGCGACGCGCTGCTCGCCTTCGGCGTGACGTCGGTCTGGAACGACAACAACGAATACGAGATCTGGGACGAGGATGCGGCCTGCAACGGCGACGGCCGGCCGTTCCCGCAGGCCCTGGCGAGACCCGCACAGGCGCTGTTGATGCACAAGCTCGCCTACGAGACCCAGGCCGCGCAGGCACCCGGCAAGCGCCCCTATACGATCACGCGCGCCGGCAGCGCCGGCATCGCACGCTACGGCCAGACCTGGAGTGGCGACAACGAAACCGCCTGGAAGTCGCTGCGCTACAATCTGATCCAGGGCCTGAACATGAGCCTGTCGGGGTTTTACAACACCGGCCACGACGTCGGCGGCTTCCACGGCCCTTCGCCGGGCCCGGAATTGTTGTGCCGCTTCGTCGAGTTCTGCGCGCTGTGGCCGCGCATGGTGATGAATTCCTGGAAGGACAGCGGCATCGTCACGACGCCGTGGATGCATCCGGACGTGCTCCCGCAGGTGCGATCCACCATGGAGCTTCGCCACAGCCTCATCCCCTATCTCTACACGCAGATGTGGCGCGCGGCGCTGGACGACGTACCGCCAGTGCGGCCGCTGTTTTGGGATTTCGCTTCGGACGCGAATGCAGCGGCAGTCGAGGACGCGTTCATGCTCGGCCCCGATCTGCTCGTCGCGCCCGTGCTCGACGAGGGCGCGACGAGCAGAAAAGTCTATCTGCCCGCCCATCCCGGCGGCTGGTATGACTGGCATGATGGCACGGCATTCGAGGGCGGGCGGACCATCACCGTCGCAGCGCCTCTGGGCCGCCTCCCCGTCTTCGCACGCGCCGGCGCGATCGTTCCGGTCGAGGACGAGAAGGGACTGACGGCAGTCGCGTTCGGAGCGCCTGACGGACAAGGCTCAGGCCTCGTTTATGTCGACGATGGCGAGACGGCGGATTGGCGCAAGGCAGGCCGCACCATCGAATTCCGCCTGCGCCGCGATGAGATTGGCGTGGTTCTCGATGTCAGTGGAGAGTTGGCGACATCGATCCGCGTCCGTGGCGTCGGCGTACCAAATCTGCGCCTTGCCGGGACAGCCGAGTGAGCCGCGAAGCCGGCCTCAATCGCAACCTGGTCCCGATGCATCGAGCGCGGGTCCAGCGCTCGTCTTCTCAAACGACAAAATCCGCGCTGGATTAGAAATTTGATTGGAATGGTGCCCAGGGGCGGAATCGAACCACCGACACTGCGATTTTCAGTCGCATGCTCTACCAACTGAGCTACCTGGGCGTACCCGACGAGAGGGCGCAAGGCCCATCGAGCGGGCGGTTTATAGTGGGCTGAAGGCTGCCTGTCCACCCGGCTTCGCGAAGTGGCTTCGCCGGGCGCGGCGGGGGTGTTGACAACGGCGGCCTGGATGCTCGCCGCGCCCGCAACGCATTGATAAGACGACGCTATTCATCATCCTCGACCGCATTGTCACGACCGGGGATGACGTAGCTGCCTTTCAGCCAGCGGTTCAGGTCGACGTCGCGGCAGCGCGAGGAGCAGAACGGGCGGGTGGCGTGTTCGGCCGGCTTGCCGCAGATCGGGCAGGACTTGAGCGGGGGAAGCGGCGTTTTGGCTTGGTCGTGCATGATCGGCGCAACTTACACGAAGTTTTGGGGTCAAATGCGCAGTCGCGGACAGGTTCCTGAGGCCGATTCCGCGGGCGTTCTGCGGGGCCGGTCTACTGTGCATGGGGTTGTTTTCGACGTCTTTTGCAAGGCCGCTCAGATGCCGGCAGCGTTGAGCCAGCCGAAGCGAATGGGGAAGCCCTCGCCGCCGAGCAGGGTCGTGGTCTCGTAGAGCGGCAGCCCGACGACGTTGGTGTAGGAGCCGACCATCTTGACCACGAAGGAGCCGGCGATGCCCTGCACGGCGTAGCCGCCGGCTTTGCCGCGCCATTCGCCGGAGCCGATATAGGCCTGGATGTCGTCCTCGGAGAGCCGCTTGAAGCGCACCCTGGTCTCGACCAGGCGCTGGCGGAAGGCCTCTCGCGGGGTGACGAGGCAGATCGCGGTGTAGACGCGATGGTTGCGCCCCGACAGCAGCCGCAGGCACTGCGCGGCCTCGTCCACGAGGTTGGCCTTGGGCAGGATGCGGCGGCCGACCGCCACCACCGTGTCGGCGGACAGAATGAAGGCGCCACGCAGCTCGTCATCGAGCTGGACTGACTTCAGGGCCGCATCGGCTTTGGCGCGGGCCAGGCGATTGGCGCAGGCGCGCGGCAGCTCGCCCCGCTTCGGCGTCTCGTCGACATCGGCCGGCCGCAGGGCATCGGGCTCGATGCCGGCCTGGTTGAGCAGCGACAGGCGCCGTGGCGAACCGGAGGCAAGAACGAATTTGGGGCGGCCGAGCATCAGGTGATTTTGGGAGGACGAAGCAGGGGTGGATTTGCGCGCGGAACCTATCGGAAGGGGGCTGGATTCACAACCCAGGAACCCGGACCGGACTGACTGATTCGACGGGTCCGAGAAGCCGTGTGCCCGCGGTCTGTGACGCCGGTGTTACGTCACCCGCTCGCCGCGCCGACTTTGGCGAAGCGGCGGCGGATGCGCATCAGGAGCTGGTCGCAGACGTCGCGATAGGCGGCGAGCTTCTGGTCGCGACTGCCTTCGATGGTGGTCGGATCCTGCGTCGGCCAGTATTCGACGTCGGCCGCGAGCGTGCGGGTCAGCTCCAGCGCCTTGTGGTGCGCCTCCGGCGACAGCGTGATGATGAGATCGAAATTCAGCCCTTCCCAGTCCTCCAGCTCCTCAAACGTCTGCGGCTTGTGGGTCGAGATGTCCTGGCCGAGCTCGGCCATCACAGCGATTGCGAACGGGTCGAGCTCGCCCTTCCGGGCGCCGGCGGACTTCACGTAGAGCCCTTGCGGGAACATGTGCTGCAGCAGGCTCTCGGCCATCGGCGAGCGCACGCTGTTCATCGCGCAGGCGAACAGCACCGATTGCGGATCGCGTGCGCGTGGCGGACCCGCCATCGCCGCTTAGCCTTCTTTGGTCGAGGGCATGGCCTTGTCGGAAAACCGCTGCACACTTTTCCGGGCCATGCCCTAGCCCTTCCAATGAAGAACAGTAATGAGCGTGAACAGCCGGCGCGAGGTTTCGAAATCGACCCGCACCTTGCCCTTCAGCCGCTCCTGCAGCGTGCGCGATCCCTCGTCATGGATGCCGCGGCGGCCCATGTCGATGGCCTCGATCTTGTCCGGCGTCGCGGTCCGGATCGCCTGGTAGTAGCTGTCGCAGATCATGAAATAGTCCTTCACGATCCTGCGGAACGGCGTCAGCGACAACAGATGCGCGACGACAGGCGTGCCGTCCTCGCGGCGGATGTCGAACATCAGCCGGTTGCCGGTGATGCCGAGATGCAGCGTGAACGGACCCTGCTCGCCAGCGCCTTCCGGTGCGAACAGGTTCTGCTCGATCAGGTCGTAGATCGCGATCGCGCGCTCATGCTCGATGTCAGGCCCCGAACGGCCGATCGATTCCTCGTCCAGCGTGACGCCGACGATGCGGTTGTTGGAGTCGTCCTGTTCGGGCGGCTTGGTCATGACAGATTGAGGCGCAATCCCACCGAGCGCGAATGGGCGTCCAGCCCCTCCGCCTTGCCGAGAGTCATGGCAGCAGGACCCAGCGCGCGCAACTGGTCCGGGCCGCATTTCAGGATCGAGGTGCGCTTCATGAAGTCGTGCACGGACAGCCCCGAGGAGAACCGCGCCGAACGCGCCGTCGGCAGCACGTGGTTGGAGCCGCCGACATAATCGCCAATCGCCTCCGGCGTATGCGCGCCGAGGAACACCGCGCCGGCATTGCGGATTTTTGCGGCCAGCGCGTCGGGATCATCCGTCATGATCTCGAGATGCTCGGCGGCGATGGCGTCCGCGAGCGGGATGGCCTCGTTCAGGTTCTTGACCATGATAATGGCGCCGAACTCGGCCCAGGAGGCACCGGCAATCGCCGCGCGTGGCAGCGTCTTCAACTGTGCGGCGACGGCAGCCTCGACGTCGGCGGCGAGTCTGCCTGAGTCCGTGATCAGGATCGATTGCGCGCTCGCGTCGTGCTCGGCCTGCGCCAGCAGATCGGCGGCGATCCAGTCGGCATTGCCGGTGTCGTCGGCAATGACAAGCACCTCGGACGGACCGGCGATCATGTCGATGCCGACCTTGCCGAACACCAGCCGTTTTGCGGCGGCGACATAGGCATTACCGGGGCCGACGATCTTTGCGACCGGCGCGATCGTCGCGGTGCCATGGGCGAGCGCGGCGACAGCCTGCGCGCCGCCGACGCGATAGATCTCGGTGACGCCGCCGAGCTTTGCGGCCGCCAGCACCAGCGGATTGAGCTTGCCGTCAGGCGACGGCACCACCATCACGAGGCGCGAGACGCCGGCGACCTTGGCCGGCACCGCGTTCATCAGCACCGAGGACGGATAGGCGGCGGTGCCGCCGGGCACGTAGAGGCCGGCGGATTCGATCGCGGTGTAGCGCCAGCCGAGCTCGACGCCGAGCGGGTCGGTGAAGCGCTCGTCCTTCGGCAACTGGCGCGCGTGATAGGTCTCGATGCGGTCGCGGGCGAGCTTCAGCGCGTCCAGCGTGGTGGCATCGCAAGCCTTCACGGCAGCGTCGATCTCGGCGGCCGAGACGCGCAAGGAGGCGGCGTCGAGCTCCAGCCGGTCGAACTTCTTGGTCGCCTCGATCAGCGCGGCATCCCCGCGCTTCGCAACATCATCGACGATGGCGCGCGCGGCGGCCTCGACGTCGGCCGAAACCTCGCGCTTGGCGGCGAGGAAGGTCGCGAATCGCTGGTCGAAATCGGCGCTGCTGCGGTCGAGACGAATGGGCATTTTGGCGTGTCGTTGTCCGGTGTCGGGAGGCACTTTCAGGCCCCCTGCTCAATGGCGCGGCGGGCCAGCGGCGTCAACCCTCGGGGTTTCCTTTGGGGTTTTCCTTGAGGGCGACCTCGCCCTCCTCCCCGGTCCCGAGATCGTCGGCCCCGAGGTCGGTCAGCTCGCATTCCAGGCATTCGACATCCAGCCGGATGGCGCCGCCATGGGCAAACAGCAACAGCGCGCTGCCGCCGGGGGCGTCATGGGCGTGGAATTCGATACCGACGAGATCCAGCACCTTCTCCGGCGTGGCAAGGTCGATGTTGCGCGATTTGCAGGCGAGCACGCGGTCGAACCGAAGCGCGGCGACCAGCCGGCTCGGTTCGGCCTCGCCGTGCAGCGCCTGCTCCCAGTCGAGCCGGTTGAGGCCGACCACCAGCCGCTTCTCGCCCTGTCGCCAGATGATGTCAGACGTCTGCACCCGCGCATCCTGCACATGGGTGGAGATGACCGCGAGGTCATCGGCGTCGAGCGCGATCAGTTTGAGCTGGGGAGCCATGGCCGACACTTTTAACGTCGCGGCAACGGGCCTGTTCCATCGCGCCGCGGCGCGAGACTATCACGCCGCGGAGCCGTCACAAGTTGAGCCGGCGCCGGCCTTAGCCCTTGAAGAACGCCAGGAGCTCGGCGTTGATGGTCGCCGTTTCCGTGGTCGGCATGCCGTGCGGAAAACCCTTGTAGGTCTTCAGCGTGCCGTTCTTCAACAGCTTGGCCGACAGCGGTGCGGAATCGGCGTAAGGCACGATCTGGTCGTCGTCGCCATGCATGACCAGCACCGGCACGTTGATCTTCTTGAGGTCCTCGGTGAAGTCGGTCTGCGAGAAGGCGACGATGCCGTCGTAATGCGCCTTCGCGCCGCCCATCATGCCCTGACGCCACCAGTTCTGGATCACGGCTTCCGACGGCTTTGCGCCGGGCCGGTTGTAGCCGTAGAACGGCCCCGCCGCGATGTCGCGGTAGAAGCTGGAACGGCCGGCGGCGAGCTGAGCCTGGAGATCGTCGAACACGCTTTTGGGCAGGCCGCCCGGATTGGCCGCCGTCTGCACCATCAAAGGCGGCACCGCCGACAGAATCGCGGCCTTCGTCACCCGGCTCTCGCCGTGGCGCGCGATGTAGCGCACGACCTCGCCGCCGCCGGTGGAGTGGCCGACATGGATGGCGTTCTTCAGGTCGAGATGCGCTGTCACCGCTGCGAGATCGTCGGCATAGTGATCCATGTCGTGGCCGTCGGCGACCTGCGCGGAGCGGCCGTGACCGCGGCGGTCATGGGCGATGACGCGATAGCCTTGCCCAAGGAAGAACAGCATCTGCGCGTCCCAATCGTCCGACGACAGCGGCCAGCCATGGCTGAACACGATCGGCTGGCCCTTGCCCCAGTCCTTGTAGAAGATCTCGACGCCGTCTTTGGTGGTGATGGTGGGCATGACTGACCTCTTTTTCATGGAGTCATTCCGGGGCACGCGTTAGCGTGAACCCGGAATCTGGAGTTTGTTGCGCGAGATTCCGGATTCGCCCTTCGGGCGCCCCGGAATGACGAGGCGATTGACTCAGGCGAACGCGATCGGCCGGAAGCGGCGCCAGGTGCCGATGATGACGATCACGAAGAACACCAGTGCCACGCCTTGCGCGACCGCGAACACGGGACCGGCGGGCGGGTTCGGCGGCACCGCCGGCGCGAGCGCGGCGAGCGCCGGGATCTTCAGGAACGACTGCGTGATCAGCACGAAGACGTTGAGATAAAGCGACACCAGCGCGGTCACGACATAGACCGGACGCCAAGCGCCCGACAGTTTCATCACATACAACGCAAGGCAGGCGACCGCGAGCAGCACCAGCGAGAGGATGCCGACCATGTGCGAGGGCAGCAGCTCCTTGAACGGAAACAGGAAGCCGGTGGCGCTGGTCAGAATCGTGAAGAGCAGGAAGATCGCGGTCAGTCCCGGCTGCGATTTCGAGCCGAGCATGCCGAACATCACGATGAGGCCCGCGACGATGGCGATCAGACTGATGATGACATGGACCAGTGTGAACGCAGCCAAACTCATGCCAAGGACCATGACACTCTCCCCATTGAGATACCTGTCAATGGTATTACGGTCCTCATCGGGATTCTACATGCGATCTTGCCACACGCTTGAGGCGAGCCATGCGTTCGCCGTTTACGGCGGCAAACGCATGCACGCATTTTTTGCAAGACCGTCACATCAGACAGCGGACTTTCGACGAAAGTTGAATCGATCTTGCGTGGATCAGACTTCCTTGGTGTCGAAGATCAAGAGGTCGGCGCCGCCGCTTGCGAACTTCGGAACGTCGCCGCCGGCTGCCTTGCCCGCTTCGCTGGCAAAGCCGGCCTGAATGTCGGCGAGGCTGTCGAAGGAGAGAATCGCGACGAGATGGACTCCGGACGGCCCAGTCGGCGAATTAACCGGTCCTTTGCTGATCGCATATTTCTTCAGGCCCGGAATCTTCTTCGCCAGCGGAATGTGCGTCTCGGCGTAATATTTGTCGAAGGCAGCAGCATCCTTGGGCGTCTTGTAGAGCACGACGACTTCAGCCATTTAGTCCTCCCGTTGAAAAATTCGTTCTGTTGTTGGGTGAGGCGATAGTCCGCATTGGCCAGCGAGAAGGCAAGCCGCATCCCATCGCCTCTCGCTTGCCTTTTCCTTGACTAAAGCGCCGGTTTTGCGGCGTCGCCGAGGAAGCCGTGCAGGGAGGCCACGACCTGCGCGCCCTCGCCGATCGCGCCGCCGACGCGCTTGACGGAGCCAGAGCGCACGTCGCCGACGGCGTAGACGCCGGGCACCGATGTCTCCAGGGGCGCAACAAGCCGGCCCTGGTTCTGCTCGGACTGCGCGCCAGTGACGACGAAACCGCCGCGATCGAGCGTGACACCGCAGCCGTCGAGCCAGTTGGTGGCTGGATCGGCGCCGACGAACAGAAAGAGGTTTTTGATGTCGGCGCTGTCCTCGTCCGGCGAGAGCCGGCTGCGCCAGCGAATGCGCCGCAACAGCGAGGCCTCGTCGCCCTCGAGCGCGGCGACCTCGGTGTTGAACAAGAGCTCGATGTTCGGCGTCGCTTCGATGCGCTCGATGAGATAGCGCGACATGCTGGCACCCAGCCCGCCGCCGCGGATGATCATCAGTACTTTCTTAGCATGACCGGAAAGGAACACGGCCGCCTGCCCCGCCGAATTGCCGGCACCGACAAGCGCGACCTCTTCACCGGCGCACAGCTTTGCCTCGACAGGCGAGGCCCAGTACCAGACGCCGCGGCCTTCGAACTTGTCGAGGTTTTCGATCTCCGGCCGGCGATAGCGCGCACCGCTTGCAACCACGACGGAGCGCGAGCGCAGGAGATCGCCGCAGTCGAGCGCCAACGAGAAGGCGCCGGAGTTGCTGCGGGAGCAATCCAGCGACTTTACCGTCATCGGGATCATGATGTCGGCGCCGAACTTTTGCGCCTGGGTGAAAGCGCGGCCGGCGAGCGCCTGGCCGGAGATGCCGGTCGGAAAGCCCAGATAGTTCTCGATGCGCGCACTGGCGCCAGCCTGGCCGCCGAAGGCGCGGGTGTCGAGGACGGCGACCGAAAGTCCTTCGGACGCTGCATACACCGCGGTCGCAAGTCCCGCAGGTCCGCAGCCGACGATCGCGACATCATAGATGCGATCGTTCTTGGGCCCGCCGATCATGCCGATGGCGCGGCCGAGCTCGGTCTCGCTCGGGTTGCGCAGCACGGTGCCGCCGGCGGTCACGACCAGCGGCCAGTCCTCGGGCTTCGGTGAGTAGCGTGCGATGATATCGGCCGCGTCATGCTCGGTGGCGGGATCGAGCAGATGATGCGGCTGACCGTTGCGGGTGAGGAAGCTCTGCAGACGAACCACGCCGGCCGAATGCGACGGACCGATCAGCACGGGGCCGCCGATACCGCCCTGGATCAGATTGACCCGGCGCAGGATCAGCGCGCGCATGATGCGCTCGCCAAGCTCGGCCTCGGCGACGAGCAGCGCGCGCAGGCGGTCCGGCGGAATCAACAATGTCTCGACATCGCCATCGGCCGTGCCGTCGACCAGCGCCGGCCGCCCGGAGAGCTGGCCGAGCTCGGCGAGGAATTGGCCGGGACCCTGATCGATGACGGGCGTGACGTGACCGAGCCCGTCACGCTGGGTGATCGAGACGTGGCCCGAGAGCACGACGAACATGCCCGGCCCCGGCTTGCCGGTTTCGAACAGACGCTCGCCGCTCTTGTAACTTTTGACGTCGCCAAAATGGCGCATGCGCGCGATCTCGGCATCGGTCAGCGTCGGGAAGGTCTGCTCGGGACGCGTGAAGCGCGAGATCAGCGTGTCCTGATCGGATTGTTGTGGTTCGCCATCCTGCGCCATCGTCACTCCAGTCCATTCCAAAATCAATCGCCGGTCTTTCCGGCGGCCCCCTCATGTGGGGTGGCGTCGTCATTGTGCGAGGGCTCGGCCGGCTTGGTGCGCTCGCGGGCCTGCATCTTTCGCCGCTTCAAATTTTCGCGCAGGGCTGAGGCGAGGCGGTCCTGCTTAGTGTCGCGGTGGCCTGGCGCTGTTTTGTCGGTGTCTTTGGTCATCTCGGGATCTGATTTCGTCGAGGAGGTCGGCGACACCATGCCATCGGCGAGCGACGGCTCAAGGGGCCTTGAGCGGGCCGATGCAATCAGGCTGCCAGATTGGGGCGAATTCCGGATGGCCGCCAACTGGCCAGTTGGCTGGGGGCGACGGGAACCAAATCGGACGAAAGCCGAGCGTTTCGCATCGAAATGACCCGTTTGAGCCCGGGATCGGGCCGATTTTGTCGATTTGCCCGGGCAAGTGCGCTTGCACAGAGGGGGGGCTTGTGGCAGATATCGGCCCGCTTGGTAGGCCCCTCTGGCGGCCGATTCTTATCCCAGCATCTGCTGCCGTAGCTCAGTGGTAGAGCACTCCATTGGTAATGGAGAGGTCGACAGTTCAATCCTGTCTGGCAGCACCATTCTCTGGCTCCGCCTCCTCCTTCACCAGCGTCAGCAGCTTCAGCGTCAGGAACGTGAAGACCGCAATCGTCACGGCGACGTCGTAGCTACCGAGGCCGACGGAAACGCCGATCGCGCCGGTGGCCCACAGGCTCGCCGCGGTCGCCGTGCCTTGCACGGAATCGCCCTTCTTGAGGATCGCACCGCCGCCGATGAACCCAATGCCGGTGATGAGGCCTTCGATCACCTTTGCCATGCCGTCAGGTGAATGGATTAGCAGGGCCTCGCTCGCCTGCACGAAACCGCAACTCGCCATCGCAACCAGTGGAAAGGTACGCAAGCCCGCGCTGCGCGCCCGCTTCTCGCGATCCCAGCCGATCGGCACCGCCAGAATGAAGGCGCATGCCAGCGCGAGGAAATGGGCTCCGATCTGAAATCTGTCCACGTAGGCCTCGATGCTTCGCGACCTAACGACCAGGACGCGAAGCAGTTCCGCTCAAGAAACGGCTGCGCACCTCGCGATGCGCAGCCGCGTCCGTCTCGTTCAGCTCACACGCCCGTCTGCGTGATGAACTTGGTGTTGAAATAACCTTCCATCGCCTCGGTGCCGCCTTCCGAGCCGTAGCCGGAATCCTTGATGCCGCCGAACGGCACTTCGGGGAGAGCAAGACCGAAGCTGTTGATCGACATCATGCCGGCTTCGACCGCGGACCCAATCGCGGTTGCGGTCTTGGTCGATGAGGTGAAGGCGTAGGACGCCAGACCAAACGGCAGGCGGTTGGCTTCCTCGACGACCTCGTCGAAGCTCGAGAAGCGCGAGATCAAAGCGAGCGGGCCGAACGGCTCCTCATTCATGGCGCGCGCGTCCTTCGGCACGTCGCTGACGACGGTCGGCTCGAAGAAATAGCCCTTGTTGCCGACGCGTTTTCCCCCGGTCTCGAGCTTGGCGCCCTTGCCGACGGCATCCTGCACCATGCCTTCGATCGCGGTGACGCGGCGCGGATTGGCGAGCGAGCCCATCTTGCTGTCGGGATCGAGGCCGTTGCCGACCTTCATCGCCTTTGCGCCCTCGACGAACTTGTCGACGAACTCCCTAAACACGGCGTCCTGCACCAGCATGCGGGTCGGCGAGATGCAGACCTGGCCGGCGTTGCGATATTTCGCGGCAGCCAGGATCTTCGCGGCCGAGGCGACATCAGCGTCCTTGAACACGATTGCCGGCGCGTGGCCGCCGAGCTCCATGGTGGCGCGCTTCATGTGCAGACCGGCGAGCGCATTGAGCTGCTTGCCGACATTGGTCGAGCCGGTGAAGGAGATTTTCCGGATCACCGGATGCGGGATGAGATATTCGGAGATCTCCGCCGGCACGCCATAGACGAGGTTGATGACGCCGTCGGGCACGCCTGCGTCCGCAAAGGCACGGATGAGCTGCGCGGGCGAGGCCGGGGTCTCCTCAGGCGCCTTGACGATGATCGAGCAGCCGGCGCCGAGCGCGGCCGAGAGTTTGCGCACGACCTGGTTGATCGGGAAATTCCAGGGCGTGAAGGCCGCGACCGGGCCGACCGGCTCCTTCATCGCGAGCTGGTAGATGCCGGGGCCGCGGGCCGGGATCAGGCGGCCATAGGCGCGCTTGGCTTCCTCAGCGAACCATTCGATGACATCAGCGGCGGCCATGGCTTCCATCTTGGCTTCGCCGAGCGTCTTGCCCTGCTCCATCGTGAGCAGTGGTGCGATCTCGTCATTGCGCTCGCGCATGATCGCGGCGGCCTTGCGCATGATGCGGCAGCGCTCGAACGGCGCGACATTGCGCCAGACCTTGAAGCCCGCGGCGGCCGCGGCCAGCGCCTCGTCGAGGTCGGCCTTCCCTGCATGGGCGACGGTACCGATCACCTCTTCGGTGGCGGGATTGAGGACTTCAATGACTTTGCCCGACTGGGCCGGACGCCATTTGCCGCCGATGAAAAGCTGCGTGTTCGAATAGGCCAATTGTCTCTCCCTGTGACGTGTTTTGCGTTGGCTTGGCTGGTAGACGATGGGGCCCCATCCGGGGACACCTCTAGCATGAAGAGGGCGGCCGTCTCACGCGTCAAATCTGCGTGCAACGCTGCCGTGACAAATTGCGCTGCATCCGGCCCCCTTGCGACCGGGCGCGCCCTCGCGGCAGACTGGTCCTTCATAACAGGAGAAGATCATGGCATCGCATGACGGGAAACCATTGTCAGGCCAGGTGGCGCTGGTGACGGGCGCGGGACGCGGACTCGGCCGCGCCTTTGCGGAAAAGCTCGCCGCACTCGGCGCTGACGTTTCGATCCACGGCATGCGCGAGAACGGTCCGGCCGAATATGGCGAGGGCACCACGCTCACGGCGGTTGCCGCCGAAGTCGGCAGGAGCTTTGGTGTGCGCACCTGCCGCGTGCTCGGCGATCTCACCAAGGGCGAGGACATTTCACGCGTGATCGCGGAGACGGAAGCCGCACTCGGCCCGATTCATATCCTCGTGCACAATGCCGGCGGCGATATCGCAGCCGCCGGCGGCAAGCCCGATCCGAATGATGCCGTCAACATTAGGGAAGCTGACGTGCGCGCGGTGCTCGAGCGCAATCTGCTCTCGACGATCTTGACCTGCCAGGCGGTGGCGAAGGCCATGATGGAGCGGCGGCGCGGTCGCATCGTCACGCTCGGCTCGGTCGCGGCCTTCAAGGGCCGTACCAACGGTTCGATCTATGCGGTGGCCAAGGCCGGCGTCACGCATTACACGCGCTGCCTCGCCGACCAGCTCCGCGCCTACGACATCGCCGTCAATTGCATCGCGCCCGGCGACACCCGCACCGGCCGCTTCCTCGGCACCCGCGCGGTCGATCCGGACCGGATGGTCGAGACCGGCACGCTCGATCGCATCGCGACCGTCGACGAGGTCGCACGCGTGGTCGAGTTCTTCGCAGGCCCGATGGGCGCCTTCGTCTCGGGCCAGGTGTTGCGCATCGACGGCGGCGGCCAGGCCTGGCCGGCGTGATTCCCGAACAACATGGTTGATGAATGGTAAACATCGCGGCGGCACCAGCCAAAATATGGTTCGCGGCCGCATGCAACGCGAGGTAGCGAATCGCGATTCGCCGTGATTCCATGTCGTCGCCAAAATTGGGAATGTTCGGCGGGGACTGGGAATGCGGTTGGAATCGAAGGCGGCGCTGTCGGCGTCGCGCGGGTTTCTCCTTGGGAGCGTCTCGCTCCTTGCGCTGACCGGCACAGCACTCGCCGCCGATCTCACGACCGCCAAGGCCCCTCCGCCGCCGATCGCCGCGTCCTGGGCCGGCTTCTATCTCGGCATCCACGGCGGCTATGCCTGGCAACGCGACTCCTTCTCGCAGTCGCAGGCCTTTGCGCTCGCCACGCCGCAATCGATCAACGGGATCAGCGCGAGCGGCGCCGTCTACGGCGCGCAAACCGGCTATATTTGGCAGTTCGGCCGTGCCGTCACCGGCCTCGAGCTCGATTTTTCCGCGACCGGCCTGAAAGGCAGCAATGCCGTCAGCGAGACCGTCGGCACCGATACCGCGACCATCACGCGGACCGAGAAGGTGCAGTATCTCGGCAGCGCCCGCGCCCGCCTCGGCTGGCTGCCAACGCCCAATCTGCTGCTCTACGGCACCGCGGGCCTCGCCTGGGAGCGCCTCGATTCGACGGCGGAGACGCTGCGGACGTCCCCTGTGGGCTCGACCTTCTCGTCGACGCGCACGCCGACGGACAAGTTCGGCTGGGTCGCAGGCCTCGGCGTCGAGGCGATGCTCGGCCATCCGAACTGGATCGGCCGCGTCGAATATCTGCATTACAATTTCGGCCAGAATGTCGATGCGTCGGCGCTGACGGCCGCGATCGGCCAGGTCAACTCGACCTCGGGCGCGCAGACCATCGACCTCGTGCGCGCCGGCGTGTCCTACAAGTTCGGCGAGACAGCGCGGTTTTCGCCCGTGCCTTACGCGAAGGCGCCGGTGATGGTGTCGCCGCGCACGCCGTGGGCCGGCTTCTACATCGGCGCTCATGGCGGTTACGGCTGGGCGGACGATCCCTTCAGCCAGTCGCTGGTGCTGCTGGACTTCGCGCCCGACGGTGCGCTGCACGGCCCCAGATCAAAAGGCTGGGTTGCCGGCGGCCAGTTCGGCCACAACTGGCAGTATGACCGTGTCGTCGCAGGCCTCGAGGCCGATCTCAGCGCGGCCGACATCAAGGGCAGCACCAATACGGCGGTGCTCGCGGCGGGCGGAACGGTCTCCGCGCTCAGGTTCGACGAGAAGGTGAAGTATCTCGGTTCGGTGCGCGGCCGCCTCGGCTTCACGCCGATCGACAGCCTGCTCCTGTATGGCACCGCCGGCCTCGCCTGGGAGAAGATGGAAGTCGCCCAGGTGCGGCAGGACACGACGGGCACCGGCGTCACCAGCACCACCTTCAACACGCCGAGCGACCGCTTCGGCTGGGTTGCCGGCGTCGGCGGCGAAATGATGCTCGGCAGCACCAACTGGATCGGGCGTCTCGAATATCTGCATTACGATTTCGGTCGCGTGCGCAGCGATTCGAACCTGCTCCTCGTCGCGCCGCCATTCCCGAACTTTTCGGCAACGAGCTCCGCAGGTCGCCAGACCATCGACATCCTGCGCGCGGGCGTGTCCTACAAATTCGGGCCGGAGGCCGCGACGCCCGTCACCGCGCTCGCCTATGCGAAGGCAGCACCTCTCGCGCCCCTGCAGAGCTGGGCGGGCTTCTATCTCGGCGCCCATGCCGGCTATGGCTGGAAGGAGAACGATTTCTCCTGGAATTTTAGCGCACCCGGAGGTTTTGTCGGTGGCATCAAGTCGAGCGGCTGGCTCGGCGGAGGCCAGGCCGGCTATAACTGGCAATATGGACGTGCGGTTGCCGGCCTCGAGATCGACGGCAGCGCCACCGGCATCAAGGGCTCGTCGCCGACCGTGCTCGAGCTCACCACCATCGCGACGCTGTCGGACAACGTCAAATATCTGGGCTCGCTGCGCGGCCGCCTCGGCTTCACGCCGTCGAGCAGCTGGCTGCTCTACGCCACCGGCGGCCTCGCCTTCGAACGCGTGCACCGAACCGAAGCGACAGCGAGCACGATTCCGGGCCCTGTCACCGTCGCGGTGATCGAGAGCGCGCGCAATCATTTCGGCATCGCGGCCGGCGCCGGCGTCGAGAGTTTTATCGGCGGCTCGAACTGGATCGCGCGGCTCGAATATCTGCACTACGATTTCGGCAAGGTGGAAGCCACAACCACCATCGCGACGACCGAGCCCGGCGGCACGCCCACCACCGATCGCGGCGGCCGGCAGACCATCGACACGGTTCGCGCCGGGCTGTCCTACAAGTTCACGCCGTAACACAAGATCAGTCGCTCGCGCTGATCGTGATCGCGCCTGGCGCATGCGCCAGCGCGCGGTCGACGATCATGACTGCGCAGATCGCATGCGCCACGATAAGCAGCACCGCCAATGTAGCAAGCAGCGGGCTGAACCTGTTCGGACGGGGGTCTACGGGTTGACCGGCCCGCAGCGGCTGCGACGTCGGGCCAAGCCGCGCTGTGACGTCGGACACAGCCATCAGAGGCGCATTCCCGGAAAGAATATGCGCAGCCTGGCGGCGCCGCGACTCGTGCATGGCCGCGAGCAATCCTGCCAGGAGGCGTCGATTTCTAGCGGAGGTTGTATTCCTATCCCGAAATGGCATGGCAGGCATCCTTCCGTCGCGATGAACCAAGGATGCTCCTCGCCGGACTCAAAGACTCGACCGTTATTCTCATTTTGTCTTTTGAATCGCTTGATTTTCTCGTGAGGCCAGAGTTCCCGGTGCAATTTCTGTTTGGGGATCATCGACTTGATACCGACAGGCGCGAGCTGAGCCGGAGCGACGCTCCCGTTGCAGTGGAGCCGCAGGTGTTCGACCTCGTCGTCCACCTGATGGAAAATCGCGACCGCGTGGTGACCAAGGAAGAGCTGATCGACAAGATCTGGCACGGGCGCTCCGTTTCGGAGTCCACGCTCACCAGCCGGATCAATGCGGCGCGCAAGGCCGTCGGCGACAGCGGCGCGAACCAGGCCTTGATCCGAACCATCGCGCGAAAGGGGTTCCGCTTCGTCGGCGATATCGAGCTGCGCGTAGCCCAAGCTCACGCGATGGAACCCGTGAATGGTCACGAGCGGAAGGACAATCTGGCCGCGCTGCCGCTGCCGGACCGGCCGGCGATTGCGGTGCTGCCTTTCACCAATATGAGCGGCGACCGCGAGCAGGATTACTTCTCTGACGGGATCAGCGAGGACATCATCACGGCGCTGTCAAAACTGCGCTGGTTCTTCGTGATCGCGCGCAACTCGTCCTTCATCTACAAGGGCCGCGCGGTGCATCTCAGCGAGATCGCCCGCGAGCTCGGCGTGCGCTATGTGCTCGAAGGCAGCGTGCGGCGAAGCGGCGACCAGGTGCGCATCTCCGCGCAGCTCAACGACGCCTCCACCGGCAGCCATCTCTGGGCCGAGCGCTACGACCGCAGTATCGCCGACGTCTTCGCCGTGCAGGACGAGATCACCGAGGCCATCGTCGCCGCGATCGAGCCGCAGCTCTACGCCGCCGAGAGTTTTCGCGCGCAGCAGAAGCCGCCGGGCAGTCTCGACGCCTGGGATCTCGTGATGCGCGCGCTGTCGCATTTCTGGCGCATCACGCGCGAGGACAATTTTGCTGCGCAGGCGCTGCTCGACAAGGCCATCGCCATCGACCCGCGTTACGGCAAGGCGCTCGGGCTGCTCGCGACCAGCCATATTTTTGGCGCTCATATGGGCTGGGGCGGCATGGGCACGGCCGTGCCGATCGCCGAGCGCGCGGCGCTCGCGGCCGTCGAAGCCGATGGCGAGGACGCCTGGGCCCATCACGGGCTCGGCTACACCCATCTGTTCCAGCGCCGTTTCGACGACGCGATCGCGGAGTTCGAGATGGGGCTGCGCCTCAATCCCAACTTTGCGATGGCGCAGGCCTTCTATGGCGTGGCGCTTTGCTACTCGGGCCGCTGGCAAGATGGCGATGCAGCGGCGCGCCGTGCGCTGCGGCTCTCACCGCGCGATCCGTTCTCGGCGATCTATTACGGCATTGCCGCCTACGCCCAGTTCATCGGCCGCAACTATGACGACGCGATCCAGCTCGCACGCGAATCGCTGCGCCAGCGTGGCGATTTCGTCGGCGCCCATCGCGTGCTGACGGCCTCCGCCGGCATGTCCGGTCGGCATGCGCTTGCCGCATCAGCGCTGGAAGGATTGCACCGCGCCCAGCCCGGCGTCACGCTCGCCTGGATCACCAATGAGCTACCGATGAAGCGCGCGGCCGATCGGGAGCATTATCTGGAAGGGCTGCGGCGGGCGGGGATGGAGTAGAGTTTTCGCGCAGTCGCATACGCTTCCACACCGTCATGGCCGGGCTTGTCCGGTTGGGCGATTAGCATAGACTGAGGCTCATCTGTCGATGATCTTGAAGGACGGGCTCGGGCACGTC
>NZ_PPPT01000198.1 GCF_006483445.1 Bradyrhizobium guangdongense
ACCGCGGAGGAGAAGGCCGCGGTGGAGTCCTATGGCGGCGAGCTGATCTTCACGCCCGGCGACATCGTCTATTCCTCCTCGCACATCATCGAGAACGCGCCGCCCTCGATCGCGATCGAGAAGCTGATGCTGCTGTTCGACGCCGAACGGGTCGGTTTCGACGATCTGCGCCGCGCGGTCGATGACATCAGCGGCCTGCGCGTGCATGTGATCGGCGACACCATCGTCGACAGCTACACCCATTGCGCCATGATCGGCGGCGGCACCAAGACGCCGACCATGAGCGTGCGGTTCGAGAACCGCACCGATTTCGTCGGCGGTGCCGGCATCGTGTCGAAACATCTCAAATCGGCCGGCGCCAGCGTGACCTTCTCGACCGTGCTCGGCGACGACGAGCTGGGCGAGCTCGCCCGCAACGACCTGCAGGCTGCAGGCATCGACGCCGATCCCGTGGTCGATCCGACCCGGCCGACCACGAACAAGAACGTCATCACGGCGGGCGGCTACCATCTGCTCAAGGTCGACAAGGTGGACAACCGCTCGATCTCCGAGCGCATCCTCGGCACGCTGATCGACCGCATCCGCTCGATCCCGGCCGACATCGTGGTGTTCAGCGATTTCAGGCACGGTATCTTCAATCGCGAGACCATTCCGCAACTGACAGCGGCGATTCCCGGAACCACGTTCCGCGTCGCCGACAGCCAGGTGGCGAGCCGCTGGGGCAATATCCTGGAATTCCAGAAGTTCGACCTGATCACGCCGAACGAGCGGGAGGCGCGCTTTGCGCTCGGCGACCAGGATTCGGTCGTTCGTCCGCTCGGCGCCGAGCTGTACCGGCGCGCCCAATGCAAGACGCTGATCTTCAAGCTCAGCGAACGCGGCCTGATGACCTTCCGCGCCGCGCCGAAGCAGCCGGAGGACGTCCGCGCCTTCTTCTCGCTCGACAGCTTTGCAACAGGTGTCGTCGACGCGCTCGGCACCGGCGATGCGTTGCTCGCCTACGCGGCGCCGACCATGTTCCAGACCGGCAATGCCGTCATCGCCTCGGTGCTGGGATCGCTGGCAGCGGCCGTCGAGTGCGAGCAGGAGGGCAACATTCCGGTCAGGCCGGAGGACGTGCGCGCCAAGATCGACCAGCTCGAACGTCTCGCGCATTATCGTTGAGCGGGGTGAGCGGCGTGAAGATCGTCGTCATCGGTCATGGCGTCCAGGGGCGCAAGCGGTTGCGGATCGCAGATACCGACGCGGTCGGCATCGTCGATCCCGTCGCCGCAGGGGCGAACTGGCGGGATATCGCCGAGGTGCCGCTCGATCTCTATGACGCCGCCGCGGTCTGCACCCCCGATGCGGCCAAGCCAAAAATCCTTCGGTACCTGCTCGGCCACGGCAAGCATGTGATGGTGGAGAAGCCGCTCCAGGTCGCGGATGCCGGGGAATTAAGGGAGCTCGAGGCGCTGGCGCAGGCGAACGGCGCGGTCTGCTACACCGCCTATAACCACCGCTTCGAGCCGCATTTCGTGCGGATGCGCGACCTCGTGCAATCCGGTCGGCTCGGAAAGATCTATCGCTGCCGGATGTTTTACGGCAATGGCACTGCGCGCCTGGTCCGCGACTCCGCCTGGCGTGACACCGGCGCCGGCGTGGTGCCGGACCTCGGCTCGCATCTCCTGGACACCGCGCGCTTCTGGTTCGGCGACATCGGCGAGGCGTTTCGGCTTGCATCGGTCGATTGCTTCGAGAACCGCGCGCCCGATCACGCCGTCATCATCGGCGGTGCGCAGCTTCCGGCGCTTGAGCTCGAGATGACCCTGCTGTCGTGGCGGAACCACTTTACCTGCGACGTCTTCGCCGAGCATGGCTCGGCCCATATCGAATCCCTCTGCAAATGGGGACCTGCGACCTTCACGGTGCGGCGCCGCGTGCTGCCGAGCGGCACACCGCCGACCGAGTCTGTCACGCTGACCGAGGCCGATCCGACCTGGGTGCTGGAATATGAGCACTTCAAGGGGCTGATCGCGTCGCGCGCCCGCACCGACCTCTCTGGCGATCTCTGGCTGCACCGGGTGCTGGATGGTCTCTCCGCCGAGGCTCAGGCAAGGACGGGCGCGCGATGAGCAAACCGCGCGTCGCCTATGCCGGGATGACCCATCTCGGCCTGTGCTCGGCGGTCGCCGCGGCCAGCAAGGGCTTTTCCGTGCTCGGCTTCGATCCCGATCGCGATCATGTGCAGCGGCTTTCGGCGGGCAAGCTGCATGTCAGCGAGGAGGGGCTGGACACGCTGCTGCGCGACAACCGCTCGCGCATCGCCTTTGGCTGCGACCCGGCCGAGCTTGCGGCATGCGACCTCATCTACGTCGCACCTGACGTTCCGACCGACGATTCCGGCCGCAGCGATCTCGCCCCGCTCGATGCGCTGCTCGATCTCGTGCAGACCCATGCGCGCACGGATGCGACCGTCGTCGTGCTCAGCCAGGTTCCGCCGGGATACACCCGCGCCCACCGCAAGGACGGCCGCATTCTGCATTACCAGGTGGAGACGCTGATCTTCGGCCGCGCGGTCGAGCGCGCCACCATGCCGGAACGCATCATCGTCGGATGTCCCGATGAGACCGGGCCGTTGCCGGCGGCCTTGCGGACCTTTCTCGAAGCTTTCGCCTGTCCGGTGCTGCCGATGCGGCTCGAAAGCGCCGAGTTCACGAAAATCTCGATCAACTGCCAGCTCGCCTCGAACATCACGCTCGCCAACGTGCTGGCTGAGCTGTGCACGAAAATCGGCGGCGACTGGGCGGAGGTCGCACCGGCCCTCAAGCTCGACCGGCGGATCGGGATGTACGCCTATCTGACGCCGGGCCTCGGCATCGGCGGCGGCAATATCGAGCGCGATCTGGCGACCGTGCTGAAATTGTCCGCCGAGCACGGCACCCATGCCGAGCCGATCCGCGCGATCGCCGAAGACAGCGCGTTTCGCAAGGACTGGGTCTTGCGCACACTGCGCGATGAGCTCAAGGGCATCGCGCGTCCGCGGCTCGGTGTCCTCGGCCTTGCCTACAAGGAGAGCACGAGCTCGGTGAAGAATTCGCCGGCGCTCGCCTTGATCGCTCAGGTCAGGGAGTGGCCGGTGCAGGCCTATGATCCGCTGGTGTCCGTCTCGGTGGTGGATCATCCCGAGATCAGTGCGGCTGCCTCGGCGCTGGAGGCGGTGCGCGATACGGATGCCGTCGCGATCATGACGCCCTGGCCGGAATTCCGCAGCCTGGCGGCACGCGAGATCGCGGCCGAAATGCGCGGGCGGCTGGTGCTCGATCCCTATCGGCTGCTGGCGCCGGTCGCCGCGCGGGCCGCGGGGCTCGATTATCGCACGCTGGGCGTGGCGTGATGGGGCGGGAATTGGTGCGGTTCGGCGTGTTGGTCTATGCTCGATCAGTGGGTGGGTGGAGGCGTCATGAGTGAGAATTCTGCCGCGGCTGACGATGCGGCGACGTCAACGCCGCAAAACGAGGAATTGGCGCGGCTGCGCGCCGAAAACGCGTCGCTTTGGGCACAGGGACATGCTGTCGGCGCCGAGAATACCGATCTCAAGGCGCAGCTCGCGGCCGTCGGGGCCGAACTCGCAGCCGTGAGGGCCGAGCAGGCCCCGCTGCGCGAGCAGCTTGCCAGCGTCGGCAAGGAATGCACGGACCTCCGCCGCCTCTACGAGCCGCTGGCGCACGAAAAGGGGCTGCTCGAAACGCGCTTTCTCAACGTTGAGATGGGATTCGAGCGCATCTGGTGGCAATTGCGCGCGCTGCGCCGGATGCATTTCGGCGAGCCGGTGGCGGTGCCGAAGCCGCCGTCACGCATCCCGCCGGAACTCCTTGATGCCTTCACGCTCGGCGGCCGCGTTCCCGTGATCGAGGAATTCGACGACCGGACCTATCCGCCGAACTGGCCGCTGATCTACACCGAGGAGGAGATCACCTCCTACATGGACGGGATCCGCAAGGGCAAGACCTGCGTCTACGGAACCGTCGATGTCTGGGTGCAGAACGCCTTCAAGCGCTATCCGATCGAGGGGCTCGACGTCGTGACCATGGGATCGATCTCGCCCTGGTACGAGAGCATGATCCTCGTGCATGGCGGTCGCGCGCACGCCATCGACTACAATCCGATCGTCTCGCAGTCCAAGCGCGTCACCACCTGGACCGTCGACCAGTGGGAGCGCGAGCGGCCGCGTTTCGACTATGCGCTGTCGATTTCGTCCTTCGAGCACGACGGCCTCGGGGCCTATGGCGATCCGCTCGATCCCGAGGGCGATCTCAAGGCCATGCGCAAGATGAAGGAGATCGTTAAACCCGGCGGCATCATGCTGTTCGCGGTCCCGACCGGGAAGGACGCCATCCGCTTCAACAGCGCGCGGATCTATGGCCGGCTGCGCATGCCGCTGATGCTGGAGGGCTGGGACTGGATCGACAGCTCCGGTTTCGAAGAGCACATGCTCGACGGCAATGGCGACCATCAGCCGGTGCTGATCCTGCGCAATCGCGAGAGCTGAGGCAAAGCATGGCCGAAGTGAACCTGCTTGCAAAACTGCCGCGCGGAAAGCGCAACGTGTCGGCGCGCTCCACCGCCAAGACCGAGGAGCACATCCGGATCTCGCGCGAATATGGCGAGGCCTATTTCGACGGCCCGCGCGAATATGGCTATGGCGGCTACCGCTATGACGGCCGCTGGATTCCCGTGGCCGAGGACATGGTCCGCCATTTCGACCTCAAGCCCGGCGACCGCGTGCTCGACGTCGGCTGCGCCAAGGGCTTCCTGGTCAAGGATCTGATGAAGGTGCAGCCGGGGCTGGAGGCCTTCGGCATCGACGTCTCGCGCTATGCTCTGATGCGCTGCGAGGCGGAGACGATCGGGCGTCTGCACCTCGGCAGCGCCGACGATTTGCCGTTTCCCGACGGCAGCTTCAAGGCGGCGATCTCGCTCAACACCATCCACAATCTCGATCGCGCCGGCTGCATCCGCGCGCTGCGCGAGCTGCAGCGCGTGTCCGGCGGCCGCGCCTTTGTGCAAGTGGACTCCTATCGCACGCCAGAGCAGAAGGCCGTGTTCGAGGATTGGGTTCTGACCGCGCAATGGCACGATTATCCGGAAGGGTGGATCGAGCTGTTCCGCGAGGCGGGTTACGAGGGAGACTACTATTGGACCATCATCGAATAGCGGGCTTGAGGATGTGATGGCGACCCAGAGCAATTCCTTCGACGAGGCCGAAGCGCTCGCGCGATGCAAGCGCTATCGCCGGCGCATTCTCGACATCTCGCAGCGCGTCAGCGCGCTGCATATTGCTGGCGCCTTCTCCTGCACCGAGATCGTCGACTGCGTCTACAATGATCTGATGCGGAAGGGCGCGGGCGGCAAACCGTCGGCTGACACGTTCCTGATGTCCAAGGGCCATGGCTGCATGATCCAGTATGTGATCCTCGAGGATCACGGCGTGATCAGCCGCGAGATGATCGACGCCTATTGTACGCCCGGCGGTCAGCTCGGCGTGCACCCTGATTACGGCAATCCCGGCATCGAGGCCTCGACCGGTTCACTTGGTCACGGCCTGTCCATGGCGGTGGGCATGAGTCTCGCCGAGCGCGGCCGCGGCGGGGACGGACGGGTCTATGTCGTGCTCAGCGACGGCGAGCTGCAGGAAGGCTCGACCTGGGAGGCGATACTGATGGCCTCTTCGCTGGGGCTCGGTAATCTCGTCGCCTTCGTCGATAACAACGACTTCCAGAGTCTCGGCCGCACCTCGCAGACCCATCCCTCCTTCTATCCGCTGACCGACAAGTTCACCGCCTTCGGCTGGGAGACAATCGAGGTCGAAGGGCATGATTCCGCCGCCATCTTCCGCGCCGTAACAGAGCGGAAGGGTGGCAAGCCGCTGATGGTCGTGGCCCGCACCACCAAGGGCAAGGGCGTCAGCTACATGGAGAACGTGCCGATCTGGCATTACCGCGCGCCGAACCGCGAGGAATATCTGCTCGCCATCAAGGAAGTGGAGGGGCAGTCGTGAGGAACGCGTTTTCCGAGGCGCTCTACGAGCAGGCCTCCGCAAATCCCGACGTCTACATCGTGGTCGCGGATATCTCGCCGGCCGGCAGCATGGCAAAATTCTCCTCGCAATATCCCGAGCGGTT
This sequence comes from Bradyrhizobium guangdongense, assembly GCF_006483445.1. GTDB lineage: Bacteria > Pseudomonadota > Alphaproteobacteria > Rhizobiales > Xanthobacteraceae > Bradyrhizobium > Bradyrhizobium guangdongense_A. The sequence continues at coordinate 6,165 of NZ_PPPT01000198.1, forward strand.
CATCAATGTCGGCGTCGCCGAGCAGAGCATGATCGGCATCGCCGCCGGTCTTGCGCTCAAGGGCTGCCAGCCCTTTGCCTACACCATCGCGACGTTCAGCCTTTATCGCCCGTTCGAAATGATCCGCGACGATCTCTGCTACCAGAATTTGCCGGTTACCGTGGTCGGCATGGGCGGTGGCGTGATCTATTCGACACTGGGCGGCACCCATCACGCCCAGGAGGACATCGCGATTGCCGGGGCCATCCCGAACATGCAGGTCGTGGTGCCCTGCGATCCCCTGGAATGCGCCGAGGCGACGCGCTGGTGCGCGCAACAGAAGAACGGACCGGTTTACTTGCGCATCGGCAAGGCCGGCGAGCCCGTTCTGACGAAGGACGCTGAGCCGTGGCAATTCGGCAAGCTCAGGTATCTACGCCGCGGCGCCGACGTCTGCATCCTCACTTATGGCGTGATATCAGGCATGGCGGTCAAGGTTGCGGATCAGCTTCAGGCCCGCGGCAAGTCCGTGGCGCTGGCGACCGTCCACACCCTGAAGCCGCTCGATCGCGAGGGGATCGCCGAGGTGCTGATGCGCTACGCCCAGGTCATCGTCATCGAGGAGCACGCGCCGCAGGGCGGCCTTGCGCCGCAATGCAAGCAGATCGCCTGGGACATCAGGGCGAATTGCCGTCTCGACACGTTCACCCTCCAGGATGCCTTCATCCATAATTATGGCAGTCATGATGACCTCCTGGCCGCGCACGGCCTGTCGCCGGAGCGCATCCTGTCCATTGTTGCGTAGGCGGCCATGCGCGTCCTCGTCACGGGCGTCTCCGGTTTCTCGGGGGGCTTTATCGCCCGGGCCTTGGCGCAGGCCGGGTTCGACGTGACGGGCCTGCACCGGCGCGAGAGCCCGCTTCTGTCAGCACTTCGCGCCGTGTCCGGCCTCAAGCTCATGCAGGGCGATCTGACGGGCGTGCGCGGTCTGCCCGGGCCGTTCGACGGCGTCGTGCATGCCGCGGCGACCTCGCCGGCTCCTGGCGTCACCGTCGCCGATATCGTCCGGGACAATGTCGACGGGACTTTTGCGCTGATCGACGCTGCGCTCGGCTGGCAGGTGCGGACCTTCATCTTCTGCTCCTCGATGTCGGTCTATGGTGCGATCGAGGACGCGGTCGTCGACGAGGGCTGCGCGATCCGCGACCCCGACGTCTATGGCATGACCAAGCTACTGGCGGAGCGGCGGCTGGAGGAAATGGCCGGCACCATGCCGGCGCTCGCATTGCGGCTGCCCGGCATCATCGGCCCGGGCGCGCAGCGCAACTGGCTCTCAGGCGTCGCGGCCGGCTTGCAGAGAGGCGCGACGATCGGCGCGTTTCACCTCGACCGTCCCTTCAACAATGCCGCCCATGTCGCTGATATCGCTAGGCTGGTCGACGATGTCCTGCAGCGGGGGATGAGCAGCTTCGACACCATCGTGCTGGGCGCTGCCGGTATGACGACAGTGCGCGGCGCGATCGAGCGGCTCGCCGCCGGACTCGGCGTTGCCGCAAACATCGAGGCGAGAGAAGCGGCCAAGCCGTCGTTCACGCTGTCGTCGAAGCGCGCCATTGCGCGCTACGGCTACGATCCGATGCCGATCGAGGCAATGATCGACCGTTATGCGTCCGAACTGCTGGCGATTATGCAAAAATCTACCTGATTTTGCCTAAGGCGCGAAGGCGATTTCCGCCGCACGTTCTACTGTGCATGGGGTTGTTTTCGACGTTGGCTACGACGCCGCCGCCTGGTCGAGGCTGCGGTACTGCGCCAGCACCTCGTCGACGCCGCCGACGGCGAGCAGCCGGCCCGCCTGCAGCAGCGCGGCGCGGTTGCAGAACTGGCGGATCAGGGGCTCGGAATGGCTCGCCAGCACCAGGATGCGGCTGCGGCTGATGAAGTCGCTGAGCCGCGAGGCCGCGCGTGCGGCGAAGCGGGCATCGCCGGTTCCGATGCCTTCGTCGATCAGGAGCACGCCGGGCTCGATCGCGGTCGCAACGGCGACCGCGAGGCGCGAGACCATTCCGCTGGAATAGGTGCGAACCGGCAGCGCCAGATACTCGCCGAGCTCGCTGAACTCCTCGATGTCGGGCAGCTTGCTCAAAATCTCCTCGCGCGTCATGCCGAACAGCATCGCGGCGGTCATGATGTTCTCGTAGCCGGTGTCGTCGCCGTCGAGGCCGGGCATCACGTCCAGCAGCGAGGTCAGCCGGCCCTCGATCAGGACCTGGCCCATGACCGGCTCGTAGACGCCGGCAAGGACTTTCAGCAGGGTGGACTTGCCCGCACCGTTCGGGCCGATCAGCCCGAGTCGGTCGCCGTCCTTCAGCTCCAGCGAGATCCCCGACAGCGCCGAGACGGCGACGCCTCTGCCACCACCCCTGTTGCGCCTGATCAGGCCGCCGACGGCCTGACGGAAGATGGTCTCGCGCAAGCCCCGCTGCGACCCGTGGATGGGGAAGTCGACGTGCACATTGTCGAGGATGACGGCGGCCACGGCGCTTCAGCTCCAATAGGGGATGCGCTTGCGGAACCGCGCGAAGGCGAGATAGGCCACCGTCCAGCCCACGGCCGTGACGAGCAGGACCGCGGCGTAGCTCGAGGCCGGCGGCAACTGGCCGATCAGCGGCGCCCGCACCACCTCGATCAGATGATAGAGCGGATTGAACGCCACGAAGATCGCGCGCGAGGTTCCCTTCAACACGTCCGGCGGCCAGAAGATCGGCGTGATGAAGATCGCGATCTGCATTAACGTGCCGACGAGCTGCTGGACGTCGCGAAAGCGCAGGCAGCAGAGCCCGAGCAGCAGCGCGATCCAGGCGCCGTTGAGCAGCACCAGCGCGAGGCCGGGCAGCGCGAGCAATGCCGTCGGTCCGAGCACATGGGGCGCGAAGACCAACGCAACGACGATGTAGACCACGAGATTGTGGAGAAAGCCGATCAAATTGCGCCACAGCAGCGCATAGACCAGGATCGAGTAGTTGAACTTGATCTGGCGTACGAAATTGGCGCCGTTGACGAACACCGCACAGGCTTCCGTCGTCATGGTCGAGATCAGCATCCAGACCACGAGGCCGGAGGTGAGATACGGCAGGTAGGTTGCGGCGGTCTGGTCCCAGAGCCCGACGCCGATGACGCCGAGGGCTGCCGTGAAGAGCGCGAGATTGACGACGCCCCAGACCGGTCCGAGTACGGTCCGGCGATAGCGCCGCTTGACGTCCAGCCATCCCAGCCGGCCATAGGTGTCCCATTGCAGGGCGCCGCCCACGAGGTCTTGCCACGCCGTCGTCACCTGCGGCGACGGTCGGTGCGACGTCGCCTGGGAGACGGTCATCAATCGCACCTCGTCATGAGAGAGCATCGATTCCCGGGGCATTGGCGGGTTTTGGCATAGGCGCGGGGCGAGCTCAACCGGCCGCGCCGGGCGTTGTCCCGTCATCCTGCGCGGCGAGCTGCGGCAGCATCGCGTCGAAGGCGCGTGAGATCGCCGCCGCCTCGTCGCGTTCCCAGACCAGCCGCTGATGCGGCTTTGCGAAGGCGAGGTCGGTGCCGGTCTCGATGCCGGTTTCGCTCAAGAAGTCAGGGCTGGTGACCCGGGAGCTGCCGACCGGAACGAACAGCAGGTAGCGGGCACGTTCATTGTACCAGCACAGCTCCAGCGGCCCGTGCATGATCGCCACGTTGAGCCAGGCCGCTTCATAGAGGCCCATGCGAAACTCGAGATTCCAGGTCGCGGCCTCGCAGATGATGTGGCGGGAGAAGGGGTCGGGCAGGCCCGGCGTCACGCTGTCGGTGTCGGCGACGAAGATCGGCGCATACAATTCGGGATCGAGGCTGTCTGCGAAGGCGAGCCAGTCGGCATCGCTGCTGTTGCGCTCGGGGTCGACCAGCGAGTGCCGCAGCGTGATGACGATGGGCCGGCGTTTGTCGGCATGCTGTGCCAGGAAGCCGGCGGCAAGCCGTCGTCCATGCGGAGTGGCGCGGAACAGCGGCAAGACCGGCGCGCCGCTGCGGCCGTGATCGTGGATGTCGGCCGGCGGCGGCTGGCAGGGCAGGAACACCCGGTAGTCGCGAGGATAGAGCTTCGCCGGGTCGGTGCTGACAAGGGCCTTCGCCTCGGCGCGGCTGCCGCACACCACATGGCCGCGGACGCTCGGCAGCATGGCGAGCATCGGCAGCAGGATGTGGCGGATGCGCGAGGCGCGGGCACGGGTATCGATGACGGCCTCATAGGCCGGCAACTCCTTGCGCATGCCCTCGTGCGGTCCGGGCACGAAGATGACGACGAGGCCGCCGAGCCCGCGCCGCCGCCGCTCGATCTCGGCCGCGGCGAGATGGCTGGCAAAATCGAAGGTGATGGGCGAGGCGGCAAAATCGTAGACGAATTGCAGGCAGTCCTCGCCGCCGAACGTATCGGCCAGCGGGTCCTTGCGCTGCCAGTCATGGGCGGCGATCAGGAGGTTGCGCAGCCACCGCGTCGACGCCAGGCGCGGGCGGGCCAGCTCGTTCGGCACCGCGCGAAGCAGATAGACCGGCCCCACTGTACGGAGGCCATAGACGATCTTGTGGACGACGGAAGCCATGCGGGGGAACGCCAGATACGCCAGAACCAAACTTTTCGCATCGTAACCGCAAATGATGGCGGATTGAATGCGACCGACTGCATATTGCCCTCGCGTTCGCAGGGCTTAAGATGGCAGCGCCGGATGGCGGAATGGCTGCCGGGAACGGCGCCTTGGGGGGAACGATGAGCCAAAACCGGCTTGACGGGCTGCACGAAAGCTTCGATCGCGAAGACGCGGTCGAGACGTCGTCGGACCGCAGCTTTGGCCTCGTCATCGCCGGCGCGTTAACCTTGTTTGCAGCAATCGGCATCTTTCGCGGCTCCGGTCACTGGCCGTGGTGGCTGGGCGGGGCGGCGATCTTTGCCGCCGCGGCACTGGCGGCACCGGGTGTGCTCGCGCCGTTCAACCGCCTCTGGACGCGCCTTGGCTTGCTGCTGGCGGCCATCGTGAGCCCGGTCGTCCTCGCGATCCTGTTCTATCTCTGCATCACCCCGATCGGCGCGCTGATGCGGCTCGCCGGCAAGGATCCGCTGCGGCTCAAGCTTCAGCCCGAGGCCGACAGTTACTGGATCAGGCGCGATCCCGCGGGCCCCGCGCCGGACACATTGAAGAACCAATACTGATGATCAAATCCTTCGTCGTCGAGTTCTGGGGATTCTTGCGCACGCGCAAGAAGTATTGGCTTCTCCCCATCTTCATCATGATGGCGCTGTTCGGCGCGCTGATCGTGCTGACCAAGGGGTCTGCGGTCGCGCCCTTCATCTACACGATCTTCTGATCGGGGACGGGTAGCGTGCGCGTCCTCGGTATCTCCGCCTTCTACCATGACAGCGCCGCTGCGCTGGTCGAGGACGGCGAGATCGTGGCGGCCGCCCAGGAAGAGCGCTTCACGCGCAAGAAATTCGACGCGCGCTATCCGCGCAACGCGATCGCCTATTGTCTGGCAGAGGCAGGCGTTGGGCTCGACGCGGTCGACCGCGTCGCATTCTACGACAAGCCGTTCCTCAAATTCGAGCGCCTGCTCGAAACCTATGTCAGTCTTGCGCCGCGCGGCTTTGCCTCGTTCCGCATGGCGCTGCCGCTGTGGCTGCGCGAAAAGCTGTTTCAGAAGCCGCTGCTGGCAGGCGAACTCAAGCGCGAAGAGCCCGGCTTCGACTGGGAGAACCGCCTGGTGTTCTCCGAACATCATCTCAGCCACGCGGCATCGGCCTTCTATCCGTCGCCGTTCGAGCGGGCGGCCGTGCTGACGCTCGATGGCGTCGGGGAATGGGCGACCACGGCGGTTGCGATCGGAGACGGGCGGCAGCTCGCCATCCACAAGGAGATTCACTTCCCGCACAGTCTCGGGCTGCTCTATTCGGCCTTCACCTATCACACCGGCTTCCGGGTCAATTCCGGCGAATACAAGCTGATGGGGCTCGCACCCTACGGCACGCCGCGCTTCGTCAAGACGATCCGCGATCATCTGATCGACCTCAAGCCCGACGGCTCGTTCCGGCTCAATCTCGACTATTTCGACTATTGCACCGGTCTCACCATGACCAATGCGCGGTTCGACGCCTTGTTCGGCGGCAAGCCGCGGCAGCCGGACGAACTGCTGGAGTCGCGGCACATGGACATGGCAGCGTCGGTGCAGGCGGTGCTGGAGGAGGCGGTGCTGCGTCTGACTGCGGACGTCGCGCGCGAAACCGAGTGCCGCAATCTTTGTCTCGCCGGCGGCGTCGCGCTCAACTGCGTCGCCAACGGCAAGGTGCTGGCCGAAGGTCGCTTCGACAATATCTGGATCCAGCCCGCGGCGGGCGATGCCGGTGGTGCGCTTGGTGCTGCGCTTGCGGCCTTCCATCTTCAGGGCGAAGGCGAGCGCATCGTGCCCGAGCGTCTCGATGCGATGAAGGGCAGCTATCTCGGCCCCGGCTTCGACCAGACCGAGATCGAGCGGCGACTGACGGCTGCCGGCGCGCGCTTTACGCCGCTCGCGGAGGAACAGCTTCTGAATACGGTCGCCGGTGCGCTTGCCGACGGGCAGGCCGTCGGATGGTTTCAGGGGCGGATGGAGTTCGGGCCCCGCGCGCTCGGCAACCGCTCGATTCTGGCCGACCCACGCAATCCCGCGACCCAGAAGACACTCAATCTCAAGGTCAAGTATCGCGAGAGCTTTCGTCCCTTCGCGCCGTCGGTGCTGCGCGAGCATGCGCCAGAATGGTTCGATCTCGCCGTCGACAGCCCCTACATGCTGTTTGTCACCGGTGTCGCCGAACAGCATCGCAAGACCATGACGGAAGCGGAGCAGTCGCTATTCGGCATCGACAAGCTGAACGTCGTGCGCTCGTCGGTGCCCGCAGTCACCCATGTCGACTATTCGGCACGGGTCCAGACCGTCCACCGAGAAACCAATCCCCTGTACCACGCGCTGTTGAGCCGGTTTCATGCCAAGACCGGTTGTCCGATACTGGTCAACACCAGCTTCAACATCCGTAGCGAGCCGATCGTCTGCAGCCCGGAGGACGCCTTCCGCTGCTTCATGGGATGCGAGATCGACATGCTGGTCGTCGGCAATGCGGTGCTGCGCAAGGAGGATCAGGATCCGGCGCTGCGCGTGGACTACCGGGATTCGTTCGACCGGGATTAGCGGGGTTCCGGGACCGCGGGGCGATGGACCCGCTATTCGCGAAGGTGATACGCTGCCGCCCGGGTTCGGGGCTGTAGCGTCCGAGTATCGACATGACAACGAACGATTGGCAGGCTCATTGGACGAGCGCCTCGCAGGCGCGGGCGGACGGACAGATGTCGCGGTCGCTCGAGCTGTTTTCCGCAGTCCTTGCGGCGGGTCCCAATACCGGCGAGCCCTATCGCGACGCGGCCGCGACCGGCGCGGAGCTGGCAAGGAACCTCGAAGGTGTCGGCAAGCTCTACGCCACCCACTGCGCCGATCTCGGCATTGCCAGCGATGAATGTCCGTCCTGGGCCCGCCATGACCGCTTCGTGCGCGACCTGCAATATACCGTGGTCGAGAGCTCGCTCGGCGCGCTGAAATTCGACGCCGGGACGACGGCGCTGCAATTGCAAACCGCCGAGGCCCTGCGCGCGGTCGGCCGCCGCGATCTGGCCTGGAGCTATCTGCGGCGCGCGATCGAGCTTGGCGCGGCCAGTCGTCACGATGAACTCAGGATCGCGCGTCTGCTCGTTGCGTCTCATGGCATTGGCGACGCGAACGACCAGCTCGAACGGCTGAAGGAGGATTGGCGCGGCGAAGTTGCCGACATCATCGCTGATGAGGCGCCGGAACCGGACGACGTGGCTCCCGATCCTGTCGCGCGTGTCGAGCGAATGGTTGCCCTGACTTTGACGGGCCTCGTGCTCGGCGGGCGGGAGCCGCCCGAGGCGCAGGAGCGCGCACTACTTGCGGCAGTCCTTGAGCTCGTCAGGCAGATGCCGGGCAACGGCCCGGCGCATTTGGCGGCGGGCTTTGCCGCTGTCGGCGTCGGAGAGATCGCGCAAGCGCAGCAACTCCTGACAACGGCGTCCTGGCTGTGGGGCGAGGCGAGGCCGGCTGCGCAGGCGCTATCCAATGAGGTGATGCTTGCGCTCGCCTGGGCGCGCGCCTTCCTGCTCGACGCCTCCGGACCGTCGGTGATCCCCGGCGTGGCGCCGTCGATCGACGAGCGCCTGCTCAAGATCGCCCACGCAAGGACCCAGCGCGCGCAGGGCGCCGTCTTCCAGGCGCTCGACCTCTACGATGAGGCGGCGGCCGGCTATCTGGTCCGCCACCCCCCGATGTCCTACGATTTCTACAAGGGCTACAAGATCGTCGCCCATGAGGGGCGCTACTACGCCGTGCCCGGCAGCGTGCACGAATTCATCATCGTGGACGGCGTGGTCTGCGGTCCCTCGCGCGCGGCGCAATATGCGCGCTTACGGATGCCGCGCTGGGTCGCAAACTGGCTGCGCGGTCTCGCCCGTGCCGGCAGGCTCAGGGGCGTGTGGTCGTTGTTGCAGACGGTACGGCGAAAACTCTATGCTGTGCGCGGCGTCAAGATCGCCGACGATCTCGAATCGCTGCTGGCCTCGATCGACAGTCTTGCGCCCGGCTCGACCTGATGAATGGAGTGATCATCCCCGATGACCGACGCGCCCAAGGGCCGAAGCGTCCCGAACAGTCTTGACCTCACGGCGCTGGATGACGAGCCCTGGGTCCGGCTTGCGAATGGCGAGGAGCTCGCCGGATGGAGCAAGCAGGATGAGATCATTTACAACCAGCGCAACCGGCAGACCGAAAAGTATCTGTTCTTTAGGCGCGTGTTCGATTTCCTGACCGAGAACGAGGTTTACGGCGACTATTTCGAGTTCGGCTGCCACCGCGGCCGCACGTTTCGCATGGCGCTGACGGAAGCCCGCCGGCACGCGCGCGACACCATGCGCTTCTGGGCGTTCGACAGCTTTGAGGGCCTGCCCGCGCCGGTCACGGAAACCAGCATCGGAAAGTGGACGCGCGGCGCTCTGACCACGTCGGAGCAGGCGTTTTGCGACCTGATTGCGGCACACGGCATCTATTTTGACAAGGTCGAGACGGTGCGGGGTTTTTACGCGGATAGCCTGACCGCGGAGCGCCAGCGCGAGTTCGTTGCGCAGGGCCGCAAGATCGCACTCGCGACGGTCGATTGCGATCTCTATGAATCGGCCGTCCCCGTGTTCGACTTCATCGACCCGCTGCTTCAGGCGGGATCGGTGATCTATGTCGACGACCTCTTCGTCGGCAACAAGGGCGATCCCGGCAAGGGCATGGCGCGCGCGTTCAGCGAATTCCGCAAGCGCTCGCGCTGGCGGAATTCGCTGAACGCG
>NZ_PPPT01000019.1 GCF_006483445.1 Bradyrhizobium guangdongense
GCCGGACTCGAGTCCGGCCTGGAAACGACGCTGTCGCTCGACACCGGCACCGCCACGGTCGGCGAGCCCACCATCATCCTGATCCAGGAGAACCTCGCCAAGATCGGCATCAAGGCGTCGATCGACAAGATTCCCGGCGCGAACTGGCGCACGACGCTGAACAAGAAGGAGCTGCCGCTCGCGCTCAACCGCTTCTCCGGCTGGCTGGATTATCCCGAGTATTATTTCTACTGGAATCTCCACGGCAACAATTCGATCTTCAACATCTCATCCTATCAGAACAAGGAGATGGACGCGCTGATCGACAAGGCGCGCTTCACGACGGATGCCGCGGAATACGAGAAGACCGTGAAGGATTTTATCGCGCTGTGCTTGCGTGACGTTCCGATCATTCCGCTCAACCAGCCGATCCACGACGTCGCGATGCAGAAGGCGATCAGCGGCTACCAATTCTGGTTTCACCGCGAACCGGACTACCGGCAGTTCGCGAAGGGCTGATCGAACGCTTCTCCAGCCGCACCTCGCTCGCCCGCAGCATGGCCGCGTCGAGCCTGCCCTCGCGCGAAGCATCCAGTGCGCACTTGAAGATTCGGTAGAACTGCGCTCCGTCATAGGCGACCAGCAGCAGGTCGACGCCGGCGTTGATCGCCTCCACCACGGCCTTGCAGACGTCGTTCTGGTAGATCGCGCCCATCATGAGGTCGTCGGTCATCACGATGCCCTGATGGTGCCATGTCTTGCGGATGATGCCGTCGACGACGCGCTTGGAATGCGAGGCCGCCCGGTCCGGATCGACTGCGGTCAACGTCACGTGCCCGACCATGAGCGCCGCGTGCGATTCCGCCAGCACATGGCGAAACGGCTGCCAGTCGGACGCCTCGAGGTCCGCAACCGAGGCGTCGAGATTGGCGCTAAAATGATGGGTGTCGGTGCGCACGCGACCGATGCCCGGAAAATGCTTCAGCGTGGCGCCGACGCCTGAGGCTTCGAGGCCGCGGACATAGGCGCTCGCGATCGTGCTGACGACGACGGGATCGGTAGCGATCGCGCGCTGGCCGATCAGCGTATGGAAATCGAGGCGGTTGCGCCGGACCGGCGGCTTGAGATCGAGCACCGGCGCAAGATTGAGGTTGACGCCCAGCCCGGCGAGCTCCCGGCCATGGATGCGGCCGAACTCCTCCGCCTTGACCTGCTGGACGTCAGAGGCGAGCCCGGCGAGCGTCGCCAGCGCCGGCAGTTTCGTCAACGGCGGCGAGAGATGGCCGACGATACCACCCTCCTGGTCGGCGGCGACGATCAGCGGCGGCAGGCCCGCGGCGCGACGCTTGTCCTGCAGCGAAGCGATCTCGGCCCGCAGCTCGTCGATCGTCTTACGGCGCAGATTGTGCCGCGTGACATAGACGCCGGCGATCAGGCCCTTTTCGGCAAGCTGCGCCACATCGGCGAAGGACGAATAGCCGACCATGAAATGCGACCCGAGTTGCCGCGCCTCGGCTGCGCCGGCGTCGAGCACATCGCGCTTGCGCAGCTCGAAGGTGAGATGGGCCGCCGACATCAGGAGCGGCGGCAGGCACCACAGCACGATCAGAAGCTTTCCCGTCCAACGCTGCCAGTGCCCGCGTCGGAGAAGCAGAAGCACGATCCCGATGCAGACGAGCACGACGACGATATTTCCCGGACCGCGCAGCGCGAGAAGGTAGGGATCGTTCTTGTTCGCCGCGATGAACGCAGCCAACGGCAACGCAAGCCAGAGCAGGACGAGAGCGACGCGACGCGCGAATATCATGGAGAGCACACGTGCTGGAGCGACGATGCTTCGCACCTATCAAAGCGCTTTGCTTCACGCGAGTGGTGAAAGCGCGTCTGCACGAAAACTGCACGAGACTCCTGAAATCGTGCAGAGGTCGATCCCGCCTTCTGCACGAGAGCCGGTCAAGGTCGATCATGTCCCATCCACGAAAGGTCTTTTGGACATGACAAGCCTGGCACCGGCTGAAGCGACCGCCACGCAGCCTGCGACGACATCCTCGCTGCCGTTCAAACTCGCGATCGTCTTGGCGCTCGCAGCGCTCGCCGACGTCCTGTTCTACGATGCGCGGATCGGGCTGTCGCTCGCCATCTTCGCCGTTGCAATTGCCAGCGGCTCAGGGATCGCGAACCACGCGACGCTGGACCGCCGGCGCGTCCCGATCGGTGCCATCGTCGTGCTCATCGGCCTCGTGCCCGTGATCGAGGACGTCAACACAGTCTCGGTCCTGCTCCTCATCATCGCGCTCGCGCTCGCCCTGCTGCTCGCGACCAATCCGGATACGACCGGTCTCGCCGACGCGGCACGCGCACTGCGCAACTTCATCCTGTTCGGACCACTCAGGTTTTTTGTCGACGTGCTCGGGGTCTTCAGCCTGTCGTCGTTCACCCGCGGCATTGCCGCCTGGTTCCTGCCGGCGGTGCTGAGCACCATCTTCATCGCGCTGTTTGCAGCGGCGAACCCGCTGATCGAGCAATGGGTCACCCTGCTCAATCCAAAAATCATCCTCGACTATGTCAGCATCGGCCGGATCCTGTTCTGGACCATGATACTGGCGCTGGTCTGGCCGTTCATCCATGTCCGCTGGCGCAAACGGCGCGCCAAGGTCGCTGCCGAAACCGTCGAACAGGAGCCCGGAGTTGCTAAGCGTGCCGAGTTCCTGGGTGCGCCGACGATTTTGCGCTCGCTGATCCTGTTCAACCTGCTGTTCGCCGGACAGTCGGCGCTCGACGCGCTCTATCTCTGGGGCCACGTCGCGTTACCGGCCGGCGTCTCCTATGCGACCTACGCCCATCGCGGCGCCTATCCGCTGATCGTGACCGCGCTGCTCGCCGCCGCCTTCGTGCTGGTGGCGATGCGCCCGGGCGGGCCGGCCGAGAAATCGCCGCCGATCCGCCTGTTGGTCTACATCTGGGTCGGGCAGAACGTGCTGCTGGTGGCATCCTCGATCCTGCGCCTCGACATCTATGTGGCGATCTATCTCCTGACCTATTGGCGGATCGCGGCCTTCATCTGGATGGGGCTGGTGGCGCTGGGGCTGATCCTGATCGTCGCGCGCATCGTGCTGGACCGCTCGAACGAATGGCTGGTCGGCGCTAATTTGATCGCGTTGACGAGCGTGCTCTACATCGTGTCGCTGGTGAACTTCGATGCCATCATTGCCGACTATAATGTAGCCCACAGCCGCGAAGTGTCGGGCAAGGGCGTGGCACTGGACGTTAACTATCTCTCGCAACTCGGGCCACAGGCCTTGCCGGCGATCGAAAAGGTGATGCAGCTTCGACCCAACGAGACCTGCCTTGTCGGACGCCGCGATGGGCTTGTAGAACGTCAGCGCAAGGACATGGCGTCCTGGCGGACCTGGGGTTTTCGGAGCTGGCGCCTGCAACGCAGGCTCGACGCCAAGGCCAAGGATCAGGTCAGAGATCAGGTCAAGAGCCCGGCGGCCGGCTGAACGCGGAGAGAGTATTGGCGCATCGCATCCTGATCGTCGACGACGAAGGCCATATCCGCGAAGTCATCCGCGTCGCGCTGAGAAAGGCCGGCATGGACGTCGTTGATGCGCGCGACGGCAAGGAGGCGCTCGCCCGCTTTGCCGCCGACAAGCCCGACCTCATCGTGCTCGACATCGGCATGCCCGAATTCGACGGGCTCGACGTCTGCCGCGATATCCGCAAGACGTCTGACGTGCCGATCCTGTTCCTCTCCGCGCGCGACGAGGAGATCGACCGCGTGCTCGGGCTCGAGATCGGCGGCGATGACTATGTGACGAAGCCGTTCAGCCCGCGCGAGCTGGTCGCGCGGGTCAATGTCATCCTGCGCCGCCTTACCCCGAGGAATGGAGAGAGCAAGCCTGCGTCCGTGCTGGCGCAGGGCGGCCTCTCGATCGACATCGAGCAGCATGTGGCAACCTTCGCAGGTGCGGCCCTGAAGCTGACCGCGATCGAGTTCGGGATTCTGCGCGCGTTCCTGACCCGTCCAACGTCGGTGTTCAACCGCGAGCAATTGATGCGCGCGGCCTACCAGCTCAACATCCAGGTCTCCGACCGCACCATCGACAGCCATATTCGCAACATCCGCGCCAAGCTTGCGGCGCAGAACTGCGACAATGTGATCGAGACCATCCACGGCGTCGGCTTCAAGCTCGGCCACTGCGAGAAAGAGGCATGAGCCGCGCGCCCGATAAATGGCGGCCGTCGCTCGGGTTCGTCATCTTCACGGTGCTGGCGACGGTCGCGGTGCTGCCGCTGGTCGGGCTGTTCTTCTTCCGTCTCTACGACAACCAGCTCATCCGCCAGACCCAGGCGGAGCTGATCGCCCAGAGCCGCGTGGTCGCCACGATCTATGCCCAGGAGGTCGAGAAGCGGCTCAGCAGCGGGATCGAGCTGGGCGCCGAAGTGCCGCCGGGCGTGCTGCCGGATCCCAATGACCAGGTCACGCCGATCCGCCCTGCCCTCGACCTTGCCGGCAACGATTTGCTGCGGCGGCGCCCCGATGCGCTGCCGACCAATCGGCCGGCCGATCCGGCCTATGTGGAGATCGGCGCAAAGCTGACGCCGATCATCCGCGAGACCCAGAAGGTGACGCTGGCGGGCTTTCGTATCCTCGACCCACAAGGCGTTGTCATCGCCGGCCGCGCCGAGCTCGGGCAGTCGCTCGCCCATATCGAAGAGGTCGCCGATGCCCTGCACGGGCAATACCGCGCGACACTGCGCAACCGCGTACCTGACAAGGCGGTGCCGCCGATCTATTCCATCAGCCGCGGCGTCGGCGTGCACGTGTTCTCGGCGATGCCCGTCATCGTCAACAACCGCGTTGCCGGCGTGATCTATACGACGCGCACGCCGCGCAACATCTTTGACCATCTCTATCAAGAGCGCGGCAAGTTCATCCTCGCCGGTCTCGCCGTGATCCTCGGCACCCTTACGATCGGCCTCGTGTTCTGGCGCACCGTCACGCTGCCGATGCGCGAACTGATCGAGCGCGCCGCCAGAATCGGGCGCGGTGACCGCGAGGCGTTCAAACCACTCCGGCATTACGGCACGCGCGAATTCGCCCAGCTCTCGCACAGCTTTCTCGGCATGGCCGAGCAGTTGGCCCGCCGCTCCGACTACATCGCGACATTCTCGGCGCACCTGACCCATGAGCTGAAATCGCCGCTGACCTCGATCAAGGGCGCGGCCGAGCTGTTGCAGGATTCATTTCAGGACAAGCTCGGCAGTTTGACGCCATCAGAACAGAGGACTTTTGTCGCCAACATTCTCAGCGATGCCGCGCGGCTGGAGGCGATGGCGCAGCGGCTGCGCGAGCTGGCGCGGGCCGAAGGCCTGCCGCAGAACGAGCGCACCGAGCTTGCCCCCGTGATCGGCGATCTCAAGAACCGATTCCCCGCCGCTCACATCGAGGCCAGCGGCAATCTCGACCGCCCGATCGGGATGTCCGGCGAGAAGGCGCTGATCGTGCTGTCACACCTCGCCGACAATGCGATGCGGCACCGCGCCAAAAATATCCGGCTGGAGGCGGTGGACGAGCGCACCAGTGTGCGGCTGACCATGCGCAATGACGGCGATCCGATCTCGCCGCCCAATCGTGACCGGATCTTTGATGCGTTCTTCACCACCCGTCGTGACGGAGGCGGTACCGGGATGGGGCTGGCGATTGCGCGGGCGGTGATGGCGAGCCATGGCGGCTCGATCAGGCTGCTGCCGACGGAAGACGGCGCAGCCTTCGAGCTTCAATTTCCCGTCGCCTGAGGCGTCAAATTGCAAAGACCCAGGCGGCGACGATGGCCCCGATGGTGACGATGCCGGCGATGGTCCAGCCCGCGGCATATTCCAGTTCGGGGTGGCCGGTGGCCCGCATGATCTCGTTGGGGTCGGCCGTGTGCTTCCAATGCTGTGACATGGCAGCCTCGTACACTCTACGTCCTGCATATAAGTCGCGGCAGCCGGCATTAGGTTCCATCACGGACGCGAGAGCAGTCCACGGCGGGCTCAATCGACACCGCGACTGGCGAATTGGCAGGATTGCTTTCCTACGGCCGGTTGCGTGCTAGACTTGCGCGCCATCCACGGCAGGAGGGAAGCATGGCGGACAACAAGGCCAAGCGGGGCGGCGCAGACCGCGCCCTGATCGCACTCAGCGAGAAATACGAGGTCGCCTACTGGTCCAAGAAGTTCAAGGTGACGCCGGCAAAGCTGAAATACGCAGTCAAGAAAGTCGGGCACTCCGCCAAGAAGGTGGAGGCCTATATCCAGGAGCAGAAGCACCGCGCCGCCGACAAGTCCCGGATCGCGCTCAGCCAGCCCTATGAGGTCCGCTACTGGTCGAAGAAGTTCAAGATCACCCCGGCCAAGCTGAAGGCAGCGGTAGCGGCAGCCGGTCACTCCTCGAAGAAAGTCGAGGCCTATCTGGCAGCCGGCAAGAAGACGAAGAAGGCCACCAAGAAGAAGACAGCCAAGAAGAAGGCGGCCTGAGCGGCGGCTTCACAGGCGGCGCAGCATCAGACGGGAGGCAAGGCATGAGATCGGGCAGATTGATCCTCGCACTGGCGCTTGCGATCGGGAGCATCTCCGGCGCCCAGGCCGCATCGGGGTCGACCTCCGGTTCGACGGCGCTGGCACTGGCCGGCGTCGTCGCCTCGAAGTCACCGCTGCTGACCTCGGCCGAGAAGAAGGCGATGGCCATGCTGTTCGCCGCGAATGCCGACATTCCCTACAACAAGCCGATCCTGGTGACGGCGGACCGTATCGTCTGCCGCACCAGCAATGTCGACATCACCCTGCGCTCTTGCGAGCTCACCTTCGGCAAGAAGGTCAAGACGGTAAACGGATCGACCGCCAACGAAGTGTTTGCCACCGAGGCGCTCGCCGGCGTTCCGCCCGACGGCGCCGCAGGGTCGAACTTCGAAAGCCTGTCCAAGCTGAGCTGCACGATCGATCCGAACGCAATCAGGCAGAAGGACGGCTCGGGCGCGAACTGCACGTTTGAGACTGAGAAATAGCCCGGGCGCGCCTCAAGTCCCGGCCGCCGTTAAATCGCCCAACACGAGCGAATAGAATGGGACGACCGGACCAACCGGCGTGCAATGCCTGAGGCCGCAGGGGCGGCGTCACAACAATGAAAAACTATCTCGCATTTGCCCTTCTTCTAATCGTCACGGCAGCCTCCGCGCGTGGGCCCGTTCCTGCGCCGCGGCATCAATCGGATCTCGAGCTGATAGGCCTCACCGACACCGCCACGTCCGCCGGCGGCACCGCCCTGCTGTGCGAGCAGGTGTCGTTCTCACGCGGCCTTCGCTACGGTGAGAGCGAGGCCAACGTCCTCGACATCGCAACCAGCGAGACGAAATCGACCATCCCGCAGCCGATCCTGTTCTTCGTGGCCGGCGACACCTTCACCGGCGACAATGCGGCGCCCGACCTCGTCCGCGATTTGCAGGACCAGGCGATGTGCTTTGCCGTACGCAACGGCATGGTGGGGGTGCGCGTGAACTACCGGCTGGCGCCGTCGGCACAGTGGCCGTCAGGCGCGAGGGACGTCGCGGCGGCGCTGTCCTGGGTCCGTCAGAACGTCGATCTCTTCAATGGCGACGTTCGCGAGATCGTCGCGGTCGGATATGCCGCCGGCGCCTTTCATGTCGCGAGCCTGCTTGCCCATCCGGAGCTGCAGAATCCCGACACCGATATTGCCGCTGTGGTGCTGGTGTCCGGCATCTATCGGGCGGGCAAGGACGCCGATGACAGCCAGAAGGCCTATTTAGGGACGGACGCCACGCAATATGACAAGCGCTCGGTGTTTCCCGGCATCGTGGCCGTCGATGATCCGGTCCTGCTGGCCTGGGCCGCCGCCGACCCTGCCGGCCTGGTCGCACAAGGCGAGGCGCTCAAGAAGGAGCTCTGCGCCAGCGGCCATTGTCCGCGCACTGCGATCCTGCACAGCCGCGACGGGCTCGCCTCGGTCTTTGGTCTCGACGGCTCCGCCGACAGCCTCGCCGAACCGACGCTGATGCTCGTCCGGCAATTGGAAGCACGCGGGTTGCCATAGACCGCTAACGGTCAGCACGGCTGTCGCATGAATTGCCGCAGCTCGCCTTTGACTTATATCAAGCGGCTTCGCTGCCGCTAACGACGACTCCAGGGTTGGGGCCAAACATCGGGGTGGACCATGACCGTCAACAGCCGTCTGCTGATCGCCTTGGTCGTCGCACTGACGTCGCTCGGCGCGATGTCCTCACCACGCGAGGAACCGTCCGCGAGCGCGACGGAGATCCGCATCGGCAATCTGATGCCCTATTCGGGACCGCTGGCGGAATTCGGCGCGATCGGAAAAGCCCAGGCCGCCTATTTCGACATGATCAACGATCGCGGCGGGATCAACGGCCGGAAGATCCGCTTCATCACCCGCGACGACAACTCCGATCCCGGCAACGCGATGGAGCAGACCAGGAAGCTGGTCGAGCAGGACGATGTCCTCTTCATGTTCGGCTCGTTCGGTACGCCCGGTAATCTGGCCACGCGCTGGTACCTGAACGAGCGGAAGGTACCGCAGCTTTTCGTCGCCTCCGGCGACGAGGAGCTGAGCCAAGGCAAAGCGTTTCCCTGGACCATGGGCTGGCAGCCGTCGTTCCGGTCGGAGGGACGCATCTACGCCAACTACATCCAGGCCTATTATCCGAGACGCAAGATCGTGGTGCTCTGGCAGAACGACCAGTTCGGCCGCGTGCTGTTCAAGGGGATCGAGGAAGGCCTCGGCGATCTCAACCGCCTCGTCCTCGTCGACATCGCCTTCGACATTGACGACGAGCATCTCGACGGGCACGTCTCGGTGCTCAAGCGCGCCGGTGCCGACATCTTCGTCTTTCTCGGTGTACCGTCGACGGCCGCCAAGGTCATCAAGCTAGCCGCCAACCTCAACTGGCATCCCGTGTTCATCGTGAACGATGCCTCCGCCTCGATCGCCAATGCGATGGCGCCGGCCGGCCTGGAGAATTCGGCTGGCGTGATCTCGGCGGCTTTTCTGAAGGATCCGAGCGATCCGGCCTGGAAGAACGACCCTGCCATGAAGGAGTGGTTCGCCTTCATGGACAAGTATCATCATGTCGAAAGCATCAATAACAGCGGTGCGCTCTATGGCTACGCCACGGCCGAGGCCATGACGCAGGTGCTGAAGCAATGCGGCGACGACCTGTCGCGCGAGAACATCATGCGGCAGGCGGCTGCACTCAAAGACTATGAGCCCTCCGTTGCCCTGCCCGGCATCAGGATGAACACGTCGTCCGGCAACTATCCGCCGATCAGGCAGATGCGGCTCGTCCAGTTCGACGGCCGTTCCTGGCAGCCCTTCGGCGAGGTCATCGAAACCGCATTCTCGGAAGTCCCGCGGAAGTGACGAGAGCCTGACGCGGTCTTCAGCGACGCCAATGCATTCTCCGGTGCAACCCCATTTCATGGTGGTCGCGACAGGCGTCTTTTCGTTTCATGAGGACTGTTTAAGATTGGCACCGTTCTGCATCCGCTCCGCCCGGAGATCACCATGACCGAGACCCTTCGCATCAAGCGCATCGTCGCGCGCCCCGTGATCGTGCCGATGAGCCTGCCGTTGAAAACCTCGACCGGCGCGGTCGCCAAGGCGCCGCTGGTGCTGATCGATTGCGAGACCGACCAGGGCGTGCGCGGCCATGCCTATCTGTTCTCGATCACGCCTGCGGCGCTGAAGCCGCTGACCAGCATGGTCACCGAGATGGCCGAGATGATCGCAGGCGACGAGCTGTTGCCGTTCGACATCGAACGCAAGCTCAGCCAGCGCTTCACCCTGCTCGGGCTCGCCGGCCTGCAGCGGCTGGCGCAATCCGGCATCGACATGGCGGCATGGGATGCGCTGGCGCGCGCTCGCGGTCTGCCGCTCGCCCGCCTGCTCGGCGGCGCGCCGAAGCCGGTGCGCGCCTACAATTCGAAGGGCCTCGGCATCATGCCGGCCGGCGCCGCCGTGGAAGAGGCGCAAAAACTGCTCGCCGAAGGCTTCCACGCCGCAAAAATCCGCGTCGGCCGCCCCGACGCACGCGAAGACCTCTACGTTGTCCGCGCGGTGCGAAAAGCCGTGGGCGATGACGTCACGCTGATGTGCGACTACAACCAGGCGCTTTCGGTGACGGACGCCATCCACCGCGGCCGGATGCTCGACGACGAGGGCCTGCTCTGGATCGAGGAGCCGATCCGCCACGACGACTATGCGGGCTGCGCGCGCATCGCCGCCGAGCTCCGTACGCCGATCCAGATTGGTGAGAATTTTGACAGCGCCTTTTCGATGCAATCGGCACTGTCGGCAAAGTCCTGCGACTTCGTGATGCCCGACGTGCAGCGCATCGGCGGCGTCACCGGCTGGCTGCGCGCCGCGGCGCTGGCTCATGCCGCGGGGGTCGAGATGTCGACGCATCTGTTCTCGGAGGTCAGCGCGCACCTGCTCTGCGTGACACCGACTGCGCATTGGCTGGAATATGTCGACTGGGCCGACGCGGTGCTGGCGACGCGTCTGAAGATCAAGGACGGGTTTGCCCTGCCGAGCGAACAGCCCGGCAACGGCATCGAATGGGACGAGGCAGCCGTGAAGAAATATCTAGCGGAGTGACCGAAGCCCGCCTGCGCCCGTTGGGCTTCGGCGTGGCATCCTCTCTCGGCTTGCGCGAGCGAAGGATGGTGGGCACGACAGGGATCGAACCTGTGACCCCTACCATGTCAAGGTAGTGCTCTCCCGCTGAGCTACGTGCCCTACTCGTCGATGTACGTCGGGTGGGGTCCCTATAACGGCTCAGGGGACCCTGCGCAAGGATGCTCGAGCGCCGATTTAGGCCGCCAGCATCTTATTCACTTCGCTCACCAATTCGCGCAGGTGGACGGGTTTCGACAGCACCTTGGCGTTCTTGGGGGCTTCCGAATCCGAGTTCAGGGCCACCGCGGCGAAGCCGGTGATGAACATGATCTTGATGTCGGGGTCGAGTTCCGAGGCGCGGCGGGCGAGCTCGATGCCGTCCATTTCCGGCATCACGATGTCGGTCAGGAGCATCTCGAACGGCTCCTCGCGCAGCCGCTGATAGGCGGACATGCCGTTATCGTGGGAGGAAACCTGAAATCCGGCGTTTTCCAGCGCCTTGACCAGGAAACGGCGCATGTCGTTGTCGTCTTCGGCAAGCAGGATCTTGTGCATGGCTGGAAACGTCGAATCCCCGGAAAGCTTTACTGAGGCCACTAAGCCCGACAGAGGGTAAATTTCGGGTGAAAAATGCTCCTCATTGCCGCGCGCGGCCGGCCCTTTCTGGACCGGAACGGGACACGAATCAATCGGACCGCGCTTGCAGGGTTAAGACATGTTCCAGGTCATTTGCGAGGCCATTTCGCGTTTTTTCGCTTGGCAGAATGGTTGCGATTCCTGACAATGAACGCACATAAAAGCCTCGCGCGACCGGCCGAATCGCTTTTGTCGGGACCCGCGCGGAAGACCCAAGGGATGACGCCCCGAAGATGACCCGGTTTGACGGCGATTTGTCGCCACCGTTCGAGATCGTTGAGCCCAGGGAGTGGCGGGCACCGGTCATCTTCAACTCGCCCCATTCGGGCTCGACCTATCCCGACCATTTCGTCGCCGCCTCGCGCATCGACTTGCCGACGCTGCGCCGTTCCGAAGATTCGTTCATGGACGAGCTGATCAGCCATTTGAGCGATCGCGGCTTCCCCGTCGTGCGCGTCAACTTCCCGCGCTCCTATGTCGACGTGAACCGCGAACCCTACGAGCTCGATCCCCGGATGTTCTCCGGGCGGCTGCCGAGCTTCGCCAACACCCGTTCGATGCGGGTCGCCGGCGGTCTCGGCACCATTCCGCGGGTGGTCGGCGACGGCCAGGAGATCTACCGCGAGCGCATCGCGGTCGACGACGCGCTGGAGCGCATCGAGGTGCTGTACAAGCCCTATCACCGCGCGCTGCGCCGGCTGATCAACAAGGTGCACCAGATGTTCGGCACCGTGGTGCTGGTCGACTGCCACTCCATGCCGTCGGTGGGCGTCTCCAGGGACGAGCCGCGCCGCCCCGACATCGTGATCGGCGACCGCTACGGCACGAGCTGCGTGCCGCTGTTGCCCGATCGAGTCGAGGAGACCATGACCGGGCTCGGCTATTCGATCGGCCGCAACAAGCCCTATGCCGGCGGCTTCATCACCGAGCATTACGGCAATCCGGCGAGCGGGCTTCACGCCGTGCAGCTGGAGCTCAACCGCGCCATCTATATGGACGAGCGGCGGCGCGAGCGCGGGCCGCGCTTCAATCAGGTCGCCGCCGACTTCGGCGTGCTCGCCGACGTGCTGGCAACGACCGTCCCGTTCGGTGATCTCGGTCCCTTCCAGGCCGCCGCGGAGTAGCTTCGGACCGCTCAAGTCGAGCTTGCCCAAGCGCGAGCGGTTTTCGCTTGGCATCGCTTGCGCGTTTCGAAGTGAAAGCGTTGCTCGTGAAATGCAGGCAAGAAAAAAGGGCCGCTTGCAATGAGCAAGCGGCCCAAGTCTAGGGAGGAAACGCCCAAGGAGGGCAGCGATAGCGCAAGGCGCTACCGCACCGCAACAATATGCGACTGCGCTGCACAAAGTGCAAGGGTTTTTGCTCGATTTCCCATGCAAAGAACGCAGACCTCCCCTGTCTCCGGAGAAACCCGGATTCAGTCGTCTTACCAAGCAATATCAATCAGTTAGATATCGTTTGCATACCAACGAGGCATGTCCGGAACTAAGCTCTCAACACCGTGATCGATATTTGGTCAGCGGATGGCTCAGCCCGAAGCACGATCTGCGGCATGCAAAATACCAGGGAGCAAATCAACACAGCGCTGCACCCGGTCCGCGATTTGAGCTAGGCAATATCTGGCGTTCGCTCCGCTTTCGCTTTCCACATTCCCTTGCCAAATTCCCTGGCCTGTCGAGTTGAAGGACCTGCCGTGACGGTGATCGATTTCTCAGCCTTCATCGGAAGGCTTGCCACCACCTCCGGCGAAACCATTCTGCCGTTCTTCCGCACCTCGCTGTCGATCGACGACAAAAGTAAGACCAAGGATTTCGATCCCGTCACCGAGGCCGACCGCGCGGCCGAGGCCGTGATGCGGCGGCTGATCAAGGCCAACTTCCCCCAGCACGGGATCGTCGGCGAGGAATTCGGCAATGAACGCGAGGACGCCGATTACGTCTGGGTGCTCGATCCCATCGACGGCACAAAATCCTTCATCGGCGGCTTTCCGATCTGGGGCACGCTGATCGCGCTGTTGCACCGGGGCACGCCGGTGTTCGGCATGATGCACCAGCCCTTCATCGGCGAGCGCTTTTCCGGCGACAACGGCTCGGCCAACTATAAAGGCCCGTCCGGCGAGCGCCGGCTCCAGGTCCGCCGCTGTGCTTCGCTCAGTGAGGCGACCACTTACACGACCAGCCCGCTGCTGATGAACGAGCGCGACCGCGCCATCTTCGGCCGCATCGAGAAGGGCGCGCGACTCTCGCGCTATGGCGGCGACTGCTACTCCTATTGCATGCTGGCCGCAGGTCACGTCGACCTCGTGGTCGAGACCGAGCTGAAGCCCTACGACATCGCAGCGCTGATCCCGATCGTCACCGGCGCCGGCGGCGTCGTCACGACCTGGGAAGGCAAGCCCGCCCAGGGCGGCGGCCGCATCATTGCCGCCGGCGATCCGCGCGTGCATGAAGAGGCGCTGAAGCTGCTCAACGGATAAGGCCATCGGAGAGCCTGCATGAAGACCTTGCGCAAGTTGTTCACCGCGCTGTTGTTGCTCGCCCCTTCCCTCGCGTCTGCGCAGGACTATCCGACAAAGCCGATCAAGCTGATCGTGCCGTTTCCGGCCGGCGGCCCCAACGACATCATCGCCCGCGTGGTCGGCCAGCGCATGTCGGAGCTGGCGGGCCAGCCGGTGCTGATCGACAATCGCGGCGGCCAGGGCGGCGTGCTCGGCACCGACGTCGTCGCCAAGGCCGCGCCCGACGGCTACACGATCGCGATCACCAGCGCCGGCGCGCTGGCGATCAGCCCGAGCCTGGAGAAGGTCGCCTACGACACGTTGAAAGACCTTGCGCCGGTGACGCTGGTCGCCACCGTGCCGGAGATCCTGGTGGTGCCGAACAGCGTGCCGGCGCAAAACCTCGCCGAACTGATCGCGCTTGCCAAGGCGCAGCCGGGCAAACTCAACTTTGCCTCCACCGGCCCCGGCGGCCTGCCTCACCTTGCCGGGGAGTTGCTGAAATCCGCCGCCAAGATCGACATCGTGCACATCCCCTATCGCGGGGCGGCGCCGGCCGTGAACGACATGCTGGGCCAGCAGCAGGTGCAGATGGCGTTCTTCGACATGCCGATCCTGCTGCCGCAGATCCAGGCCAAGACGCTGCGCCCGATCGCGATCGGCTCGCTCGCGCGCGCACCCACCGCGCCCGATATCCCGACGCTGGCGGAAGCCGGCTTTCCCGACATGCATATCGAGAACTGGTACGGCATGGTCGCGCCCAAGGGCACGCCGACGCAGGTCGTGGCCGCGCTGCATCGGATTGCCACGCAGGCGATGGCCGATCCGGCGGTGAAGGACAAGCTCGCAGCGCAAGGCGCCACGCTGATCGGCGACACGCCCGAGCACTTTCGCCAGTTCATTGCTGATGAGACCGGCCGCTGGGCCAAGGTGATCAAGGACGCCGGCGTCGAGACGACGAAGTAGGTGTTTGGTTGTCGTCGTTGCTGCTAATCCCGTCATCCTGAGGTGCGCGCATGCGACGCAAAGCGTCGCATGGCAAGCCTCGAAGGATGAACGGCCCCGATGCAGCGAGCCGTCGCCCTTCGAGGCTCGTCCTGCGCTACGCCGCAGGACGAGCACCTCAGGGTGACGGTCATAGACTGTCGTTGTTGCATTCGACCCAACAAGCTGCAGACACGCCTTCACATTCTCGCGGCTCATTTCGCCCGAGCTTTGCTTCGGTCTTGCCCCTCTGTCGGAACAAAGGGCGCAGGGAAGACCGGGTGCCGGCTGGCACCCATTTGCCCGCTGCGCGGCGAGAGAATGCACGCGTAAAGCACAGCGGAAGAACAGGGCAACCGAACATCCGGCCTTCCCTGCGCGATGGTTTGACGGCGTATGCCGCGCTCTCCCCGGAGACGACTTCCTTTTTGTCTCCGTCCTCTTGCGAATTGGCGATGCCACGAGACCCGGTTGGGCCCAAGGCATCTCCGCAAGGCTTGGCTGTAGCAACGACAGCCGGGACCACACGGTTTGGCCGTACGCATCGAGCGCCGTTCGTCCGCACACCGCATGTCGCTCACGGAGAGCATCCGCCCTGCAACTGCCTCTGCGTGCCCGACGCTTGCTGCGTCCACCGCAACCCGGCCCGCGTACGTGACGACGGACGACCGCCCCTTTTGGTGGGCCGGGATGTCCTTGCGTATAATCCGAAACAGCGGTTCGGTAAATAAGAATATTTTTGGGCGCCGGGATTGACAGGAATTTGGTGATTTGCCCGACGGGCAAGCCCTTCACATCGCCACCGCGCGCAAATGCTCGACCAGCAGTTTCGCAGGCCGCGGCAGTGTCTTGAAGCTGCGCGCGCAGATCACGAGTCTCCGGTTGGCCCAGGCGTCGCGCAGGCGCACCGTTGCGATCGGCATGGTGCGGGCGCAGCGGCGGGCGGCGGCTTCCGGCACGAGGGCGACGCCGACGTCGGCGGCGACCATCTGGCAGATCGCATCGAAGTCGCGCAGCCGCGCGCGAAAATGCAGGCGCATGCCGAGCCGCGCGGCGTGTTTTGAGATGTGGACCTGGAGCGCGGTGGCGCTGGTCAGGCCGACGAAGTCGCGCCCGTCGGCTTCCTTGAAATCGATCTGGCGCCGCCCCGAAAACGGGCCGCGTCGCGAGGTCACCAGGGTCAGACGATCCTCATTGAAGGGAAAGCGCTCGATATGATCGGGCAGCGCATGCTCCGCGGCAAAGCCGAGATCGGCAGCACCGGCGGTGATCGCGGCCGCGATGTCGGTGCTCTCGCGCTCCTCGATGTCGACGGCCACGTCGCGGTTCTCGCGCAAGAAGCCGGCAAGTGCTTTTGGCAGGTGCTCCGACAAGCCCGAGGTGTTGGCGAGGAAGTGCACGCTCGCCCTCACCCCGCTGGCGAAGCCCGCGAGGTCGCCGCGCATGGCGTCGACCTGGTGCATGACCAGGCGGGCGTGATCGAGCAGGCTCTCGCCGGCGGCGGTCAATTCCACGCCGCGGCGGCCGCGCTTGAGCAGGGCGACGCCGAGCGCATCCTCGAGGCCCTTGATCCGCGCGCTGGCCGAGGCCAGCGCCAGGTTCGACCGCTCGGCACCGCGCGTGATGCTGCGCTGGTCGGCCACGGCGATGAAGAGTTGCAAGTCCACCAGGTCAAAACGCAAGGCCGCCTCCTTAGCCTTCGTACCAAGCGAAGGCTGTCTCCGTAACCTCCAGATTGTGCCGGAGCGCGCGATCGGTCAATGTGGGGCCATGCTCGACCCGCTCCTCATCGCCATCGCCGCCGTCTTCCTGCTCGCCGGATTCGTCAAGGGCGTGATCGGGCTCGGGTTGCCGACCGTATCGATGGGCCTGCTCGCGGTCGCCATGGCGCCGAGCCGGGCGATCGCCATCGTCATCGTGCCCGCGATCGTCACCAATATCTGGCAGACCTTTGCCGGCCCCTATCTGCGCGACATCGTCAAGCGGCTGTGGCCGCTGATGATCGGCACCGTGATCGGCTGCTGGCTCAACGCCGGCGCGCTGACCGGCCCGCATGCGGCCTATGGCACCGTGGTGCTCGGCCTGCTGCTCGTGATCTACGCGATCATCGGCCTGAACAAGTTCCACTTCAGCGTCGCGCCGCGTAACGAAAAATGGGTCGGCGGCGCGGTCGGAATCGTCACAGGCGTAATCTCCGCCTCGACCGGCGTGCAGGTGATCCCCTCGATGCCATTCATGCAAGCGATCGGCATGGAGAAGGACGAACTGGTGCAGGCGCTCGGCGTGTTCTTCACGGTGGCAACCGTGGCGCTCGCCTTCAACCTCACCGCGGGCGGATTGCTCAATTCAGCAACAGCGGTGCCCGGCGCGATCGCGATGGCCTGTGCCTTCGGCGGCATGTCTATCGGCCAGGCCGTGCGCGCCCGCATGCCCGCGGAAACGTTTCGCCGCTGGTTCCTGATCGCGATGATCCTGCTGGGCGTCTATCTCATGGGCAGCGCGGTGCTGAAGGGGTTTGGCTAGCGCCGCCGTAATACCCGCGCCGTCGCCATGGCGTAGGAGGCTCCTGTCCCTTCTTCCCCGCTGCTGCCTAGAGTATAGTTCCGATGGAGGTGATGATGCCGATCCAGCAGCGGAACGCCAGGTTGTTCATGTTTGGCGAACAGGCCGCCCGACACGTGCGGCCTGTTCGCCAAACA
>NZ_PPPT01000001.1 GCF_006483445.1 Bradyrhizobium guangdongense
TGCGCCAGGCCTCGCGCACCAGCCGCTCGGCATTGGCGCGGTCGCCGCGCGCCAGCATCGCTCTCGCGAGCACGAAGCGGCCCTTGGCCGATAGGGGAGATTCGTTCTCGAACCACGACCATGCAGCGGATTCGTCGCGCTTGTCGTCCCACAATGCGGCCTCGAGCCGCCGGCGCATGAAAGTCTGCGACGGCCAGCTCGGATTGGCGGTGATGAAATTGCGATAGCGCTCGACGCTGACGCCGTTGCTCTCGCTGCGCAGGATGACCCATTCGGCAAGCTTGCGCGCCACGGGATCCGAGATCGTCGCCTCGACGTCGGTGGCCTCGCTCTGCCTGCGCTTGCCGACGAGCTCGAAGACGTTCTCGAGCGCGGCCTTGTCGGCCTGCGAGGTCGACGACGTCGCCGCAATTGCGGCCGGCGTCACCGGCTTGCGCGGCGTGGCATGCTGACGCGTGGCGGGCGCCAGGACGGGAGCCGCGAGCGGCTTGGCAGCGGGGGCAGCAGGTCTGACGGTGGCCGTTACGGCCGGTGCGGACTTGGGGGCCGGCGCGTTCGCGGTCGATCCTGATTTGGACGCCGCAGCCGTCGCAGGTTTTGGCTTGTCCTTCCTGGTGTCCTTGCCGGCATCCTTGGCAGGTTTCTTGGCGCCATCCTTGGCTGCGGCGGAAGCGGTTCCCTTGCTCGCGCCCTTGGCTGGTTCCTTGCCAGCGTCCTTGGCCGACCCTTTGGCCGATCCCTTCGTGTTGTCCTTGGCGGCGGGCTTTGCGGTGTCCTTTGCCGCTGTGTCTGGCGTCTCATTGGACTTGGCCAGGGCGGCGCAGCCGATCGACAGGCCTGCCATCAGGCACGCGACCAGACCGGCGGATCGCCATAGGGCAGGCGGAAAGGAGATCACGGCGTTACGTCGCCCCCGAATCAGTCAAGTGGCTCAAGACTTAGCTCTATTTGATTGAATATGCGGACAAAATACCAACAGCCGCTTACCGGCGCCGTGTTTGCACCATCACCGCGGCAAAATCGCGGCCTAAACGGTGCGTCATTCCGGGGCAGCCCTTTTACCAGCAGGACAGACCCGATATGAATGACGCTTGCTTTCAGGCCAGCATGCGTACGGAGGAAGTCCATGGCAGCCAAGACGAAATTCCGGGGGTCGTTCACCGCCTTGGTCACGCCGTTCAAAAACGGTTCGCTCGATGAAGGCGCCTTCCGGTCGCTGGTCAACTGGCAGATTTCCGAGGGCACCCACGGGCTGGTGCCGGTCGGCACCACAGGCGAGAGCCCGACGCTGAGCCATGATGAGCACAAGAAGGTCGTCGAATGGTGCATCGAAGAGGCCAAGGGCAAGGTGCCCGTGATCGCCGGCGCCGGATCGAACTCGACGCGCGAGGCCGTCGAATTGGCCGAGCATGCCGAGAAGGCGGGCGCCAACGCCGTGCTGGTCGTGACGCCGTACTACAACAAGCCGACCCAGGAAGGGCTCTACCAGCACTTCAAGGCGATCAACGATGCCATTGGTATTCCGATCATTATCTACAACATCCCCGGACGCTCGGTGATCGACATGTCGGTCGACACCATGAAGCGGCTGTGGGAGCTGAAGAACATCGCCGGCGTCAAGGACGCCACCGCCAGCATGGTGCGGGTGTCGCAGCAGCGCGCGGCGATGGGCGAGGACTTCAACCAGCTCTCCGGCGAGGACGCGACCATCATCGGTTACATGGCCCATGGCGGCCATGGCTGCATCTCCGTGACCTCGAACGTCGCGCCGCGCCTGTGCTCGGAATTCCACGCCGCCTGGCAGAAGGGCGACCACGCAACCGCCTTAAAGCTGCATGACAAGCTAATGCCGCTGCACAACAACCTTTTCATCGAGAGCAATCCGGCGCCGATCAAATATGCGATGTCGCTGCTCGGCAAGATGGACGAGACTTTGCGGCTGCCGATGGTGCCGGTCACCGAGCCGACACGCGTCGCGGTGCGTAGCGCCATGGTCCATGCGGGCCTGATCAACTGACGTCAAGCCGGGGGAGACGCCGTTCATGAGCGCTGTCGAGGACAAGGGCAGGAAGATGCTCACGGAGTTCCGTGAGTTTGCCATGAAGGGCAATGTCGTCGACCTTGCGGTCGGTGTCATCATCGGCGCGGCCTTCGGCGCTATCGTCACCTCGCTGGTCGGCGACGTGATCATGCCGCTGATCGGCGCCGTCACCGGCGGCCTCGACTTCTCCAACTACTTCACCGGCCTGTCGAAGGCCGTCACCGCCACCAACCTCGCCGACGCGAAAAAGCAAGGCGCGGTGTTGGCTTGGGGCAACTTCCTGACCTTGACGATCAACTTCATCATCGTCGCTTTCGTGCTGTTCCTGGTGATCCGCGCCATGAACACGCTGAAGCGCAAGGAGGAGGCAGCACCTGCCGCTCCGCCAAAGCCGTCGCGCGAGGTCGAACTGCTGACCGAGATCCGCGATCTCCTCAAGAAGTCTTGACGCGCGCACTTCATCCGAACTGTTAGCGTGCGCGCGCAAATGCTCAGGTTTTTCCGTTATGGCCGACAAGAACGAACGCCCCATCAAGGTCGTGGCGGAAAACCGCAAGGCGCGCTTCAACTACGCGATCGAGGACACGGTCGAGGCCGGCATCGCGCTGACCGGCACCGAGGTCAAGTCGATCCGCAACGGCAAGACAACGATCGCGGAGTCCTACGCCGATTCGAAAAACGGCGAGATCTGGCTGATCAATGCCAATATTCCCGAGTATCTCCAGGCCAACCGCTTCAATCACGAGCCGAAGCGGCCGCGCAAATTGCTGCTCCACCGCAAGCAGATCAACAAGCTGATCGGTGCCGTCGATCGCGAGGGCATGACGCTGATCCCGCTCAAGCTCTATTTCAACGAGCGCGGGCGCGCAAAGCTTCAGCTTGCGGTCGCCAAGGGCAAGAAGCTGCACGACAAGCGCGAGACCGCGAAGAAGCGCGACTGGGGTCGGGAAAAGGGCCGCCTGATGCGGGCGAGGGGATGATGCCGAGGGACAGGCAATGACTCAGCGCAACCTGCTCGAGGTCGACTGGAGCACGATCCCGGCGCCATCGGATGACGGCGGCGCGGCACATCTGAAGGGCATGTCGATCCCTCCGGTCAGCCTGCTCGCGACCAACGACACGTCGGTGAAGCTGTCGGCCCTGCGCGGCCGGACGGTGGTGTTCGCCTATCCGCGCACCGGTGAGCCCGGCAAGATCGCGCTGGTCGACGACTGGGACATGATCCCCGGTGCGCGCGGCTGCACGCCGCAGACCTGCGCCTTCCGCGATCTCTTTGCCGAGTTGAAGGCCGCCGGCGCCGCGCAGGTCTACGGCCTGTCGACCCAGAGCAACGAATACCAGACCGAGATGGCCTCGCGCCTGCATCTGCCGTTCCCGGTGCTCTCCGACGAAAAGCTCGAGATGACAAGCGCGCTGAAGCTGCCGACGATGGAGGTTGCAGGGCTCACGCTGATCAAGCGGCTCGCGCTGATCATCGACGACGCCCGCATCAGCCACGTGTTCTATCCGGTATTTCCTCCGGACCGGAACGCCGGCGACGTCCTGGACTGGCTGAAGGCCAATCCGGCCAAGGCTTAATCGAGGTCAGCTTTTATCTTCGCGAAGACCCTGCGGAACATGTCAGGCGTCAGCACGCCGGTGTTCGTGTTGTAGCGCGAGCAATGATAGCTGTCGTAGAGGCGGAACGCACCCGCCTGGTGGACCGCGCCATGGCCGAACGGCGCTTGCGCGGCCTTCAACTTCAGCGGCTTGAGCACGCTGTCGTGCGCAATCCGCCCCAACGCGACGATGGCGCGCAGGTTCGGCATCGTTTCCAGGTTCGCCACGAGGAACTGGCGGCAGGTGTTGATCTCCAGCGGCAGCGGCTTGTTCTGTGGCGGCACGCAGTGCACGGCATTGGCGATCCGGCAGTCCACCAGCTTCATTCCGTCGTCCGGTCGCGCCTGATAGACGCCCTTGGCAAAGCCGTATTCGATCAGCGTCGCGTAGAGCAAGTCGCCGGCATAGTCGCCCGTGAACGGCCGGCCCGTGCGGTTGGCGCCCTGCATGCCCGGCGCGAGCCCGACGATCAGCAGGCGCGCCTTGATATCGCCGAAGGGAGCAACTGGTGCATTGTGCCACAACGGCTCACGCGCCCGGTTTGCCTCGCGAAAGGCAACCAGGCGCGGGCAGAGCGGACAGTCACGGTCGGGGACGAGGGTGGGGGCGGGGGCCTTGCGGCCGGACCGGCCCGTCTCACTCCTCGAAGTCGTCATCGCCCCTCGGCGCCATCGTGGTCGCGCGCTGCAGGAACTGCGGCGCGTGATGACGCGGCTCACGCTCGCCGCGGTCGCGCGGGGCGGGGCGTTCGGACGGGTCGCGGCCAAGCTTGGACTGCAGCTCGACGAGGTCGGTGAAGACGTCGGCCTGGCGGCGCAGCTCGTCGGCGATCATCGGCGGCTGGCTGGCGATGGTCGAAATGACGGTCACCCGGACGCCGCGGCGCTGTACGGCCTCGACCAACGAGCGGAAGTCGCCGTCACCCGAGAACAGCACCATCTGGTCGATGTGCTCGGCGAGCTCCATGGCGTCGACCGCAAGCTCGATATCCATGTTGCCCTTGACCTTGCGGCGGCCGGAGGCGTCGATGAATTCCTTGGTTGCCTTGGTGACGACGGTGTAGCCGTTGTAGTCCAGCCAGTCGATCAGCGGACGGATCGAGGAGTATTCCTGGTCCTCGATGATGGCGGTGTAATAGAACGCGCGAAGGAGCGTCCCGCGGCTCTGAAATTCCTTCAGAAGGCGCTTGTAATCGATGTCGAAACCAAGGGTTTTCGCCGTGGCATACAGATTGGCCCCATCGATGAAGAGCGCGATCTTATTTGTTGGAGAAGGTGACATTCAGTTGCTCGCGTAGTGTCTGTGACAATCGTTTATTGTTGGCGCGGCGGCAGCACGCCGCGCAGATCAAAGTGCTGCCAGAACCCGTCGAACCCGTAAATCCGGAAAAGCCGGGGCAATAAAGGCATAGCTAAGGCGAGCGCCTGCCCGTCCGGGGTCGCCCGCCTTGGCACCCCCGAAAACGCCCGATCCCAGCCCCAATGTGGGGTTAGCAGAGCCGTTTGGCGAGGCCAAATCACAAAATGACCTTGCGTATTGGGCCCAGCCCCTATAACTAGCCCGCATCATCGACATATTTGATCCCACCCAGAGCGGAGCGACAGTCCATGGCTCGCGTCACCGTAGAAGATTGTATCGACAAGGTCGACAACCGGTTTGACTTGGTCCTGCTGGCCGCCCACCGCGCCCGCATGATCTCGTCAGGATCACAACTAACGGTTGACCGCGATAACGACAAGAACCCTGTTGTCTCTTTGCGCGAAATTGCCGACCAGACCATTTCGCCGGAGGACCTCCGCGAGGAGCTGGTCCATTCCCTGCAGAAATTTGTCGAGGTGGACGAGCCGGAGCCCGATACCGTGCCCCTGATCGGCTCGGCCGGCGCCAGCGTCGACGCCGACGACACCGAGGTCGCGGTCGAGCGCATGACCGAAGAGGAACTCCTCAAGGGTCTCGAAGGCCTGGCGCCGCCCGAGGAGCAGCCCGAGGAGGACGAGTAATCGTCCCATCTTGCTGAACGGCGATCATCGAATTTCACAAAGGCCCGGACCTAGGTTCGGGCCTTTGCTTTTGTTGACCTTTTCATGGTTACGATAGACTTGTGGGATGATGCGAAAGCTGTCTTCGATGTGATCGGACGACGGCAGGGTTGGCGTTAAGATGGATGCAACGGGCTGGCTTTCGGCCCGTTTGAAGGCAGGAATGCATGGTGTATCGGCGCCGGAAACAAACGCAGATGCAGGCCGCGACCGAATCGGTTGCCGTGGCCCCCACTGCACCGGCCGCGGCGCGGCCGCCGAAGCCGCGCGCCCGCATGATGCGTCAATATGACCTCGTCGAGCGCGTCAGGTCGTACAATCCCGCCACCAACGAAGACCTGCTGAACCGCGCCTATGTCTACGCCATGAAGGCGCATGGCTCGCAGACCCGAGCCTCCGGCGACCCGTATTTCTCGCACCCGCTCGAAGTGGCGGCGATTCTCACCGATCTGAAGCTGGACGATGCGACCATCGTCGCTGCGCTGCTGCACGACACGATCGAGGACACGGAGGCGACTCGCGCCGAGATCGATCAGATCTTTGGGCCCGAGATCGGCGCGCTGGTCGAGGGCCTGACCAAGCTGAAGCGACTCGAGCTGGTGTCGCGGGAGGCCAAGCAGGCCGAGAACCTGCGCAAGCTGCTGCTCGCGATCGCCGACGACGTCCGGGTTCTCCTGGTCAAGCTCGCCGATCGCCTGCACAACATGCGCACGCTGGAATTCGTGCCGACGGAATCGCGCCGCCGCATCGCCGAGGAGACGCTCGACATCTATGCGCCGCTTGCGGGGCGTATGGGCATGCAGGAGATGCGCGAGGAGCTGGAGGATTTGTCCTTCCGCACGCTGGATCCCGAAGCCTATGCGGTGGTGATGCAGCGGCTCGATGCGCTCGCCGAGCGCAACCGCAATTTGATCGGCGAGATCGAGGCCCAGCTCTCGAATAATCTGCGCCACCGCGGTTTGGGCGCGCGGGTCTACGGCCGGCGTAAAAAGCCGTTCTCGATCTGGACCAAGATGGAGCGCAAGTCCGTCGGCTTCGAGCAATTGTCCGACATCTTCGGGTTTCGCGTCGTCGTGAATGACGTCGAGGCCTGCTACCGCGCGCTCGGCATCGTCCACACGACCTGGCCGGTCGTGCCGGGGCGCTTCAAGGACTACATCTCGACGCCCAAGCAGAACGACTACCGCTCGATCCACACCACGGTGATCGGCCCCGGTAATCAGCGCGTCGAGTTGCAGATTCGCACCGAGGCGATGGACCAGATCGCCGAGCGCGGTATCGCCGCGCACGTCTTCTACAAGGAGGGGGTGGGCTCGCCGACCGAATTCCTCAAGCGCGAATCCAATGCCTTTGCCTGGCTGCGCCACACCATCGGCATCCTGTCGGAGAGCGCGAATCCCGAGGAGTTCCTCGAGCACACCAAGCTCGAGTTGTTCCACGACCAGGTGTTCTGCTTCACCCCGAAGGGCAAGCTGATCGCGCTGCCGCGCCACGCCAATGTGATCGACTTTGCCTATGCCGTGCACACCGACGTCGGCAACAGCGCGGTGGGCTGCAAGATCAACGGCAAGTTCGCGCCTTTGTCCTCGGAGCTCCAGAACGGCGACGAGGTCGAGGTCCTGACCTCCGAGGCGCAATCGGCGCCGCCCTCGGCCTGGGAATCGCTCGCGGTCACCGGCAAGGCGCGCGCTGCGATCCGCCGCGCGACGCGCACCGCCGTGCGCGACCAATATGCCGGGCTCGGCCGGCGTATCGTCGAGCGCCTGTTCGAGCGTGCCAAGATCGACTACGCCGACGACAAGCTGAAGGGCGCGCTGCCACGGCTCGCGCGCACCTCGATCGAGGACGTCATGGCGGCGGTCGGTCGCGGCGAGATCAAGGCCTCCGACGTCGCGCGCGCCATGTATCCCGACTACCGGGAAGAGCGCGTTGCGCGCTACGGCGTGAAGAAGGGGCTGGCGGCAAAAATCAAGGAGAAGGTGATCCCGGAGCCCAAGAAGGGCCCGCCGGCGATCCCGATCCGCGGCATCAACTCAGACCTGCCGGTGAAATTCGCCCCGAACGGCGGCGCCGTGCCCGGCGACCGCATCGTCGGCATCGTCA
The DNA here is from genome assembly GCF_006483445.1 of Bradyrhizobium guangdongense. Classification (GTDB taxonomy): domain Bacteria; phylum Pseudomonadota; class Alphaproteobacteria; order Rhizobiales; family Xanthobacteraceae; genus Bradyrhizobium; species Bradyrhizobium guangdongense_A. Next base: position 7,783 of record NZ_PPPT01000001.1, read on the forward strand.
CGCCGGGCGAGGGAATCACCATCTATCCGATCCAGTCGCCCGCCCTGAAGGATTTCGAGGAGGAGCCGGAACGTTGGCTCGACGTACGCTGGGACATCGAGGACTCCGCGCCGCAGCGCTTCCCGGCCCGCATCAGGGTCGAGAACGTCAACGAGCCCGGCGCGCTGGCGCAGATCGCGACCGTCATCGCCGAGCATGACGGCAATATCGACAACATCAGTATGCAGCGCCGTTCGCCCGACTTCACGGAGACCACGATCGATCTCGAGGTCTACGATTTGAAGCACCTGAGCGCGATCCTGGCTCAGTTGCGTGCGAAGGCGGTCGTCGCCCGCGTTGAACGTGTTAATGGATAGGCGCACACCTCGCCTGTTCCCGGATTCGTGAGTCCCGACCATGCCCGCAACTCCGCTTCGCCTCGGCGTCAATGTCGATCATGTCGCGACCCTGCGTAACGCGCGGGGCGGGCGCAATCCGGATCCGGTGCGTGCGGCGCTGATTGCGATCGAGGCCGGCGCCGACGGCATCACCGCGCATCTGCGCGAGGACCGCAGGCATATCCGCGACGAGGACATGGCGCGGCTGAAGGCCGAGATTTCCAAGCCGCTGAATTTCGAGATGGCGGCGACCGACGACATGATGCGAATCTCGCTCGCCACCAAGCCGCATGCGGTCTGTCTGGTGCCGGAGCGCCGGCAGGAAGTCACCACCGAAGGCGGCCTCGACGTGGTCGGCCAGCACAATGCGCTCGCGCCCTACATCGCGCGGCTGAACGATGCCGGCATAAGGGTGTCGCTGTTCATCGCTGCCGACCCCGCGCAGATCGAGATGGCGGCGCGGCTGCGCGCGCCGGTCATCGAGATCCACACCGGTGCCTGGTGCGATGCCGTCGTCGATGGGCACGCCGAGAAGGCCGAAGCCGAGTGGCAGCGGATCATCGCGGGCGCAAAGCTGGCGAAAGCCGCAGGCCTGGAGGTCCATGCCGGACACGGACTCGACTATGCGACGGCGGAGAAGATCGCCGGCCTGCCTGAGATCATGGAGCTCAACATCGGCTACTTCATGATGGGTGAGGCGCTATTTGTCGGGCTCGCCGAGACCGTCCGCAGCATGCGCGCGGCTATGGATCGCGGCCGGAGCCGGGCATGATCATCGGCATCGGCTCCGACCTGATCGACATCACCCGCGTCGCCAAGGTGATCGAGCGACACGGCGAACGCTTCCTCGACCGCATCTTCACGCAGGCCGAGCGGGCCAAGGCCGAGCGGCGTGCCAAGAACGAGAAGATGGTGGTAGCGACCTATGCCAAGCGCTTCGCCGCCAAGGAGGCCTGCTCCAAGGCGCTGGGCACCGGCATCCGGCGCGGGGTCTGGTGGCGGGACATGGGCGTGGTCAACCTGCCGGGGGGGCGGCCGACCATGCAACTGACCGGCGGGGCGCTGGCTCGGCTTCAGGCGCTGACGCCTGACGGCTTCGAGGCCCGGATCGACCTGTCGATCACCGACGACTGGCCGCTGGCGCAGGCCTTCGTCATCATTTCCGCCGTTCCGCAGGCGAAGCCCTGAGCGCAAACGTCTGCAATTAAAATAACTAAGTAATATCAATGGTTTGTAGAATTTTGATGAAGCGCTTCGTTGCGCGGCCGCCGACAACCGTCTAAAAGTCCGCGGCGTCAGATCTTTAAGGGCGAATTCGGCTTTACGCCGGAATTGGCCCTCACTATCAGAATCAGGACAATCTCTTGCGCCGCGAAGCGACGGGGCTGAGCGCGGGCAGAGGGCATTCTGCGAGCGCCGGCCGGAACTGGGAAAGCAATGAGCGTGACTTCGGAACCCAAATCTGAGAGCGGCATCGGCGAAACCATCCGCGTCGTGATTCATGCGCTCCTGATCGCGCTGGTGATCCGCACCTTCCTGTTCCAGCCGTTCAACATTCCCTCCGGCTCGATGAAGGCGACGCTGCTGGTCGGCGACTATCTGTTCGTCTCGAAATACTCCTACGGCTACAGCCACTACTCGATTCCGTTCTCGCCGCCGCTGTTCTCCGGTCGCATCTGGGGCTCGGATCCGAACCGCGGCGACATCGTGGTGTTCCGTCTGCCGAAGGATGACACCACCGACTACATCAAGCGGGTGATCGGGCTGCCGGGCGACCGCGTCCAGATGCGGGAGGGGTTGCTTTACATCAACGACGTGCCCGTGCAGCGCGAGCGCCTCAGCGACTTCATCGGCGAAGACCCGTGCGGGTCGGACGCGACGGCGCGGGTGAAGCGCTGGAAGGAGACGCTGCCGAACGGCGTGTCGTACGAGACGCTCGACTGCGTCGACAACGGCTTCTACGACAACACCAACGTCTACACGGTTCCGGCCGGCCATTTCTTCATGATGGGCGACAACCGCGACAATTCCACCGACAGCCGCGTGCAGTCGCAGGTCGGCTACGTGCCGCAGGAAAACCTGATCGGTCGCGCTCAAATGATCTTTTTCTCCATCGCTGAGGGTGAACACGCCTGGATGTTCTGGCGCTGGCCGGTGGCGGTGCGCTGGGCCCGGCTGTTCAAAATCGTCCGATGAAAGACGAAGCCAAGGACATCGCGACCCAACCGATCGCTGTTGAAGCGAACCCTGAAGGCGGGGCCGCTCCCAAAACGCCCGCAAAGAAGAAGCGGGCCAGGGGTGCAGCCAAGGCCAAGGGCGCGACGGCGGCGGTCGAGGCGCGCATCGGCCACGCCTTTGCCGATCCGAATCTCTTGACCCAGGCGATCACGCACGTCTCGGCGCTCAAGTCCGGACGCAAGCGCGGCGACAGCTATCAGCGGCTCGAATTCCTCGGCGACCACGTGCTCGGGCTCGTCGTCTCCGACATGCTCTACGTTGCCTTCCCGAACGCGGACGAAGGCGAGCTGTCGAAGCGGCTCGCCGAGCTCGTGCGCAAGGAGAGCTGCGCCGACGTTGCGAAGTCGCTCGGCCTGCTCGACGACATCAAGCTCGGCTCGGTCGGCGCGAGCGCGGACGCGCGTCTGCGCAAATCGGTGCTCGGCGACATCTGCGAAGCCGTGATCGGCGCCGTCTATCTCGACGGTGGTTACACAGCGGCGGCCGAGTTCGTCAAACGCAACTGGACCGAGCGCATGCACAAGCCGCGGCGGCCGCTGCGCGATCCCAAGACCGTGCTGCAGGAATGGGCGCAGGGGAAGGGGCTGCCGACGCCGGTTTACCGCGAGGTGGAGCGCACCGGGCCGCATCACGACCCGCAGTTCCGTGTCGCCGTCGACCTGCCGGGGCTGGTTTCGGCCGAAGGCGTCGGCGGCAGCAAGCGCGCCGCTGAGAAGGTTGCGGCGTCGGTCATGATTGAACGCGAAGGCGTTGGCGGCGGCAATGACGGCTGAAACCAGCGGCGGCACGCCCGTCGAAACGCGCTGCGGCTTCGTGGCGCTGATCGGCGCCCCCAATGTCGGCAAGTCGACGCTGGTCAACGCCCTGGTCGGTGCCAAGGTCACGATCGTCTCGAAGAAGGTGCAGACGACGCGCGCGCTGATCCGCGGCATCGTCATCGAGAACAACGCGCAGATCATCCTGGTCGATACGCCCGGCATCTTCCTGCCCAAGCGCCGGCTCGACCGCGCCATGGTGTCGACGGCCTGGAGCGGGGCGCATGACGCCGATCTTGTCTGCGTGCTCATTGATGCCAAGTCCGGCCTCGACGAGGAGGCGGACGCGATCCTCAACAAGGTCGCAAGCGTCGGTCACGAGAAGATTTTGGTGCTGAACAAGGTCGACCTGGTCCAGCGCGAAAAGCTCTTGGCGCTGGCGCAGGCTGCGAACGAGCGTATCAAGTTCGCAAAGACCTTCATGATTTCCGCGCTCTCGGGCGACGGCGTCGACGACATCAGGAAGGCGCTGGCCGAGATGGTGCCGGCAGGTCCCTTCCTCTATCCCGAGGACCAGATGTCGGACGCACCGATGCGGCAGTTGGCGGCCGAGATCACCCGCGAGAAGATCTATCAGAAGTTGCACCAGGAATTGCCCTACCAGTCCACGGTCGAAACCGAGAAGTGGGAGGAGCGCAAGGACAAGTCCGTCCGGATCGAGCAAACGATCTATGTCGAGCGCGAGAGCCAGCGCAAGATCGTGCTCGGCAAGGGCGGTGCCACCATCAAGTCGATCGGCGCGGACTCGCGCAGGGAGCTCACTGACATCCTCGGTGTTCCCGTACATCTGTTCCTGTTCGTCAAGGTGCGCGAGAACTGGGGCGACGATCCCGACCGCTACCGCGAGATGGGCCTCGAGTTTCCCAAAGAATGATTAGCAATGATGAGGGGTTGAGCGGTCTCCGATGAACGTGCCCCGCAACGTCCTGTATTTCGAAGTGCTGATGTACGCATCGCTGATGCTGGACGCGCTCTCCGTTGCGTTCGAGGACCGGACGCCGACGCGGGAGCGGACCGAGCAGGCGATCATGACGGGTACGCTGCTCAGCGCCGTGATGATCATGGTGTTCGTCTACGTGGTCTGGCTCGCGTCGCAGCGGCGCAAGAACTGGGCGCGCTGGGTGCTGGCGGTGGCGCTGGCGCTCTCGGTGCCTTCGCTCGGCGTGCGGATCAACGAGGTCGGCCTCGCGCTCGACAGCGCCATCGAGATCGTATCCTGCGTGGTGACCGCGGTCGGGCTCTATGCGTCCTTTACGGGCGATGCGAAGGGCTGGTTCAACGCGTGAACTGGGCGGTGTGATCAAATTGGTGGGCACGCTTCGCTTTGCCCACCCTACGGCACCGCGAAATGCGGTAGGCTCCGTGCCATGGAATGGACCGACGAAGGCATCGTGCTGGGGGTGCGGCGGCATGGCGAGAGTAGCGCCATCGTCGAGCTGCTGACGCGCGAGCATGGCCGGCATCTCGGTCTCGTGCGCGGCGGTGCCGGATCGCGGATGCGGCCGTTGCTGCAGCCCGGCAACAGCGTGAGTGCGGTGTGGCGAGCGCGGCTCGACGAGCATCTCGGCACCTACGCGATCGAAGGCTTGCGGCTGCGCGCCGCGACCCTGCTGACGTCGTCGCACGGGGTTTACGGCGTGACGCATCTTGCCGCGGTCGCGCGATTGCTGCCGGAGCGGGATCCGCACGAGGACATCTTTGCGCTGCTCGAATATGCGCTCGACGATTTTGACGACATCGGTGCCGCCGCCGCGCACCTGATCCGCTTCGAGCTCGCGATGCTCGCCGAGCTCGGTTTCGGGCTCGACCTGGAGAATTGCGCGGCGACAGGCGAGACCACGGAGCTGATCTATGTCTCGCCGAAATCTGGCGGCGCGGTCTCGCGCGGCGCGGGCGATGCCTGGCGCGACCGGCTGTTGCGGTTGCCGGCGTTCCTGCGCCAGGGCGAGGACTACGGCGAGGGCTGGTCGGACGCCGACTTGCTGGACGGATTTCAGCTCACGGGTCATTTCCTGCTCCGCCATGTGCTGGAGCCCCGTGGCCAGGGCCATTCCGATGCGCGGGCGGGGTTCATCAATGCGCTGATTCGGCGGCAGGCGAAGGCTGTGATCACATCGTCATGAGCTGGCCGGGATTCTGCCCTGCCGAATAAGGGTGGTCTCAGCCGGAACCAAATCACGCTAACAACGTTGGCCGGACAGGTTCCAAACCGGGGACAGCCTAAATGTTGATCAGAGGATTTGTGGTGTCGGCCGCGCTGCTGGCGTTGGCTCCGGATGCGGCATTTGCAGGAGAGCAGCCGGGTCTGGTCCGCCGCGCTTCGTGCACCGTCGTCAGGTACTACGTCGCCAAATATTCCGCTGCGGCCGCAGAGACATGGGCGCGCGCCCATGGCGCGACGGAGGCCGAGATCGAGGCCGCGCGCCGTTGTGTGGCCAATGCGCCGGCTGCACCGGTCAAGACCCAGCCGCCCGTAACCGCCGGCTGGGCCGGCTAAGAGCCACTCACAGGGAACCAATCGCTCCTTGCCCGATTCGCTTCCACGGTTTAACCGGGCGGCATGGGAAAACGACTGATTCCGCCGGAGAAGCCGGCTGAAATTCACGAGGTGCCGCTGCGGGACGCGCTCGAGGAGCGCTATCTCGCCTATGCGCTCTCCACCATCATGCACCGCGCGCTGCCCGATGCGCGCGACGGTCTGAAGCCGGTGCACCGGCGCATCCTTTATGGCATGCGCCTGCTCAGGCTCGACCCCGGCTCGGGTTTCAAGAAGTCCGCAAAGATCGTCGGCGACGTGATGGGCTCGTTCCATCCGCATGGCGACCAGGCGATCTACGACGCCATGGTGCGTCTCGCGCAGGATTTCTCCTCGCGCTATCCGCTGGTCGACGGCCAGGGCAATTTTGGCAATATCGACGGCGATAACCCGGCCGCCTACCGTTACACCGAAGCGCGCATGACCGATGTCGCGCGGCTGCTGCTCGACGGCATCGACGAGGACGGTGTCGAGTTCCGTCCCAACTACGACGGCCAGTCGAAAGAGCCGATCGTGCTGCCCGGCGGCTTCCCGAACCTGCTCGCCAATGGCGCGCAGGGCATCGCGGTCGGTATGGCGACCTCGATCCCGCCGCACAACGCCGCTGAGCTCTGCGAGGCCGCGCTGCATCTGATCGAGAAGCCGGACGCCAAGTCCAAGGCGCTGCTGAAATGGGTCAAGGGCCCGGACTTCCCGACCGGCGGCATCGTCGTCGATTCCAAGCAGGCGATCGCGGAGGCCTACACCACCGGTCGCGGCTCGTTCCGTGTCCGCTCCCGGTGGGAGCAGGAGGAGGGCGCGCGCGGCACCTGGGTCGTCGTGGTGACCGAGATTCCGTGGCTGGTGCAGAAGTCGCGGATTGTCGAGAAGATCGCCGAGCTGCTGGACCAGAAGAAGCTGCCGCTGGTCGGCGATATCAGAGACGAGTCCGCCGAAGACGTCCGTCTCGTCATCGAGCCGAAGTCGAAGAACGTCGATCCCGCTCTGATGATGGAATCGCTGTTCCGGCTCACCGAGCTCGAAAGCAAGATTCCGCTGAACCTGAACGTGCTGCTCAAGGGCCGCATCCCCAAGGTGGTGGGGCTCGCGGAGTGCCTGCGCGAATGGCTCGACCATCTCCGCGACGTGCTGATCCGCCGCTCCAAATTCCGCAAGGGCGAGATCGAGCATCGGCTCGAGGTCCTCGGCGGCCATCTGGTCGCCTATCTCAACCTCGACAAGGTGATCAAGATCATCCGCACCGAGGACGAGCCGAAACCGGCGCTGATCAAGGCGTTCAAGCTTACCGAGGTCCAGGCGGAAGCCATCCTCAACATGCGCTTGCGCAATCTGCGCAGGCTCGAGGAAATGGAGATCCGCAACGAAGACCGGGATCTGCGCAAGGAGCTGAAGGGCATCGAAGGCCTGCTCGCCTCGGAGCCCGAGCAGTGGAAAAAGGTCGCCGAGCAGGTCGGCAAGGTCCGCGACATGTTCGGACCGAAGACGCCGCTCGGCAAGCGCCGCACCACGTTTGCAGATGCGCCCGAGCACGACCTTGCGGCGATCGAGGAGGCCTTTGTCGAGCGCGAGCCGGTCACCGTCGTCGTCTCCGACAAGGGCTGGATCCGGACCATGAAGGGCCATGTCGAGGATCTCTCGGGGCTGGCCTTCAAGCAGGACGACAGGCTCGGTTTTGCGTTCTTCGCCGAGACGACCTCGAAACTGCTGATGTTTGCCACCAACGGCAAGTTCTACACGCTCGATGTTGCAAAGCTGCCGGGCGGCCGCGGTCATGGCGAGCCGATCCGCCTGTTCATCGACATGGAGCAGGAGGCCGCGCCCGTCGCGCTGTTCGTCAACAAGGGCGGACGCAAATTCCTGGTCGCCAGCACCGAGGGCCAGGGTTTCGTGGTCAACGAGGACGACTGCGTCGGCACGACGAAAAAGGGCAAGCAGGTCCTCAACGTCGAGATGCCGAACGAGGCGCGCACGGTGACCGAGGTGGTCGGTGACACCGTCGCGGTCATCGGCGAGAACCGCAAGATGCTGATCTTCCCGCTCGACCAGGTGCCGGAGATGGCGCGCGGGCGCGGCGTGCGCCTGCAGAAGTACAAGGATGGCGGCCTGTCCGACGTCGCCGTGTTCGAGGCCAAGGCGGGGCTGACCTGGAAGGATTCCGCCGGCCGCGAGTTCTCGGCGACCATGAAGGAGCTCGCGGAGTGGCAGGGCACCCGCGCCGACGCCGGCCGCCTGCCGCCGAAGGGTTTTCCGAAGTCGAACAAGTTCGGGCGCGTGATCGAGTAGGGCCTGCAGAGGACGAGACTCCGTGTTCTCGCGGCTTGTCTCGCCCGAGCTATGCTTGGTTGCTTCCCTCTCAATCAGAGAGGGCGCAGGGAAGACCGGGTGCCGGCTGGCACCCCTGGCTCGCTGTGCGACAGGCTGCGCGTGCAACAAGAATGCACAACGAGAAGACCACAGGTGGGCCGAAGCAACCGGCCTTCCCTGCGCAGTGGTTGGAACGGCTTATGGCGCGCTCTCCCCGGGGAGCGGTGCACTATTGCCCCCGTCGTCGTCGCGGATGACTGATGCGCGCGCCCGGTCGGGCCGCCTGCATCACCGCGAGACTTGACGCACAGATCCGGGCGTCAGGACCACACGCTTTTGCCGTACGCGACCAACGCCCGTCGTACCTGCTCGATGCCGGCGCTCACGGAGTGACCCGCCCTGCAACCGGACATCGCGCGACGTTAGCTCGCGTCCACCACCATCCGGCCCGCATGTCGTGACGATCGCGATACGCCCCTCTCCGTTGGGCCGGGATGGCGGTGATTTACGACGAACCGAAATTTCGGTCAATCGGAATATGTTTGAGGCGGCGCATTGACCCATGGCTGGCGCGATTTGCCTGTCGGGCAACACAAGAGATTGTGGCGCGCACGCAGTGCAATCCTTCCGGCGTCCCCGTCGCGGTGTTAGGCTCGGCGCCAGCAGGGAGCACCTGCTTCCTGCTTCATCACGAACGGGAGGACGACACATGTCCGAGAGCGTTTACAAGGTCATCGAGCTGGTCGGCACCAGCAGCACGTCCTGGGAGAAGGCCGCCGCCAACGCGGTCGAGCAGGCCGGAAAGTCTCTCCGGGACCTCCGCGTTGCCGAGGTCGTCAAACTCGACATGCAACTGGACGCCCAGGGCAAGGTGGAAGCCTTCCGCGCCAAGCTGAGCGTCTCGTTCAAATTCGAGGGCACCTGAACTGACGCAACCTCGCCCCGCTCTTGTCCGTCGAAGCCTGGGCGAAGGCGGATGCGGGGCGAGGTTGTGGCGTCGGTCTCATGACGCCGCCATCAAAGGTGAACCGCTTCACATAATGCGCGCCGAGATTGTGATAGCTTGCATCAAGCGAGTTCGACGCGGGAGCGAGCCATGGCGGCGGCATTCACGTTCGAGACGGTGGCAGGCGGGGTCAGTGAAGAGGTCAGTCTCGCGCTCGACAAGACCGGCAACCCCAGCGTCGTATTCTCGCAGGGCGGCTCGGGCCAGATCGTCGTTGCGCGGCGCAATGCCGGCACCTGGACGCAGGAGGTGGTGCAGAGCGCCTTCACCGGCATGGACAGCCGCCCTCGCATCGCCATCGATTCCCTGGGCAATCCGCAGATCGCCTACCGCGACTTGACCGGCGGCGACCTGATCCACGCCGTCAACCGCGGCGGGCAGTGGTCGTTCACGCACATCCCCACGCGACTGACGCCGGACCACCGTCCGGGCGGCGTGAGCACCATCGACTTTGCGCTCCATCCCGGGCGGCTGGATACCGAGAGCCGCGATGTCGCCTATTTCGTCTATGTCGATCCGGCAACCGACGGCATCGGCTTCGCTCATACCGGCAATCTCGGTCCGACGCCGGTTACCGTGCAGGACGACCCGAACGACCTGATGGTGTTCGGCGGGCCATCAGCCGCGTTCGACCCGTCGGAAGGATATTTCGTCGCCTATGTCGGCTTGTTCGAGACCGGCGGTCCGCAGGACGACATTTCGATCCGCGCGACGAACGTGGTCGATATCGAGAGCGGCACGTTCTCACCGCCGGCCGTGATCGAAGGCTCGCCGTTCATCAACGTCCGGCGGCCGACCTCGATCGTGCGGACCTTCAGCGGCGGGTGTCTTGCCTATTTCGACATCGCCAGCAAGACGCTGAAGGCCCATGTCATGTCGATCGGGTTCGCAAGGCTCGAGGCCGCGGCGACCAACATCAACAACATCGTCACACCGTCGGCGGCCGCGCAAGGCGACGAATTCCGCGTGGCCTATGCCGATAGCGACGGCGTCAAGCTCGCCTCGCGCAGCCGGACCGGAACCTGGACGGTCGAGACCGTCGACGCGGTCAGTGCCGGATCGCCCTCGCTTGCCTACGACAATGCCGGCAGGACCAGCATCGCCTATGTGGCCGGAGGCGAGCTCAAATACGCCACGCGTGCGCAATGAGTTCGGAAGGTTAGCAAGTTCAGACTGCATTCCCGCAACCAAGGGAGGTCTGGCAATGATCGACACTCCAAATCCCGCGCCTGCGGAAGAGCCGGTTCAGGCGGACCTTGCAGCTCCTGAGCCGCCTCCGCCGGCGTCCGGCTTCGCGAAACGGGTGGAAGCGCTCTTCGACCTGTTTCCATTTTTTGGGACCGTCTTCATCGTCATCCTGCTCGTGGATCCCGTGCGCAATTTCCTCTGGGACTCACGCCAGGTGACCATCCCGGTCGTGACGCTCGTCGCGGTCGTTGTCCTGATGATCCTGCTGATGCCGATCGGGCAGCGCTGGCTGAAGGAGAGCAAGGCGTCGACGCGCGCGGCGTTCTTCATATTCTTCCTGCTGGTGCTGGTGTCGATCGTGGCCATCGTCGCCTCGCTCGGCCAGCTCTACCAGTACACGGTGCTGCGTGGCGTGTTCCTGGCGGTGGTGTGCCTGCTGCCCGGCGCGATGTGGTACCTCTTCGTCGGAACGCGCAAGGCGAGCCTGCTCAACGAATATCTGGTCAATCTCGATCATCTGGGACTGTTGCGCCAGTTGCGGAACGAGGACGCGGCGATCCGGGGACGCCGCGTCCAGAGCTATCTCCAGAAGTTCGAAGCCATCTATGGCGAGCTTGCGCCGAACGTCTATGCGGATGTGCTGAACGGCCATCTCGGCAAATATTCAAGGGCGGATACCGGCGGCGTGACGACCCTCTCGACCGCGACGGTCCCGGTCTTGCTCGCAACGGTGCTGATCTCGCTCGGCTGGCTCGTGACGCTGCCGCCGTACCAGGCCGACGTCGCCTTCACCAACAGTCCGGGTGTGCAGGCGCTGACGCCGTCCGGCACGCCGGTCCAGCTCGCGTTTCTCGGCGCCTATTTCTTCTCCCTGCAGATGCTGTTTCGACGCTACGTGCTGGAGGATCTTGGCGGCAGCGCCTATGTCGCGATTTCGCTGCGAATCATTCTGGCCGTCATCGGCATCTGGGCCTTCACGGCGGTCAGCAGCGCGAACGAACATCTGCTGCTGCTCGCCGGCTTCGTGTTCGGCGTATTCCCGCGCGTGCTCTGGCAGGTCATGGAGCAGATGTTCAAGAAGGCGGCGGGCGTCATCCTGCCGAGCATGATCTCGCAACTGCCGATCAGCGATCTCGACGGACTCACCGTCTGGCACGAAGTCAGGCTCGAGGAGGAGGACATCGAGAACATCCCCAACATGGCGACCGCTGACATCGTCGAGCTGCTGCTGAACACGCGGCTGCCGCCGGAGCGGATCATCGACTGGATCGACCAGGCCATCCTCTACACGCAGCTCGGGCCACAGCCCAAGCCGAAGGAGGGCGGCAACGCACGCGAAAAGCTGCGGACCCACGGCATTCGCACCGCAAGCTCGCTGCTGTGGGCTTCGGCGGAAGTGCAGCGCCAGGGGAAGTCCGAGAGGTTCGACCGGATCTTGCAGGGGGCCGACGGCGCCAGCGCGATGCCTGCGCTGGAGGCCTCGCTCCGCACCAACTCGAATCTCGATCTGATCGAGCAGTGGCGCGGTACCTGCAATGCCCCGCAGCGCCCTGCGGTGCAGTCGCCCGCCGAGCCACCCGCGCTGCAACTGCCCGAGATGCGCGACGGCGAGTTCGATCCCAACCGCGCGGCTGCGGCGGCCTAAAGCCTGCTGGGAGCAGGCTTGAAGTTGCCGTGTTCGCGGCCGGCAGCGCGATGGCGCAACGATCACGAGGAGCCAAAGCAGCTAGATTGTTTCCGGTGCGAAACGGGAGGGGTTACCCTCCGACGTCCCGGTCGCGGCATCGCCCCGCGCCTGAGACGGCGTGCGACCGTATTCGCGCTTGAAGCACCGATAGAAGTAGGAAAGGTCTCCAAATCCGACGTCGTAGCCAATGTCGCTGATGCTACGATTCGAAAACCGCAGATCCGTCAACATGCGATGGGCGCGCGCAAGGCGCACGCCAAGCACGAACTGACTGAAGGTGAGCCCGTCTTCCTCGAACAGCCGGTGTAGATAGCGCACCGACAGCCGGTGTTGATGCGCAACGCCGTGAGCATCGAGCGCCGGATTTGCGATCTGCGCGCAGATGAAGTCCTTGATCGTCTTGAGACGGGCCGCGCGGACCCCGCGCCCCCGTGAGAGTTCGGCCCGTTCGCGGCTCGTGCCGAGAATCAATCCGAACAGGTCGTAGGCATGGCCGGTGGCGACCCGCTGCAGCTCGCGCGTCGTGTCGGATTGCTGCAAGCCGACCATATAGGCGCGCAGCAATCTGAGCGCCTCGTTGTCGGCGGGAACGCGCTGCAACACCCCAGCCGAGAAATCTCCGACCATCGGACGGATCGCCTGCGTCGGGACGCGGACCATGAATCGGCTTCCCCACGTCGTACCCTGAGCAACATCGGCATTCCAGCAGATGGTGGCCTCACCAGGCCCAAGTTGCGTCTCACGGCCCAGCTGCGATCCGACCCAGCCGCCAGTTTCCACGCACACGAGAACGAGGTCGTCCGAGTCGATCAGGCTGCGCGTCTTTTCGAATTTGAGCGTCCGTGTGGCCATGGTGACGAGGCCGAGCCCGTCAAAGGCACGCAGCGTCGCTTTTGCCCTAAACGGGCCCTCCGACACTGGCTGCAATTCCAGCTTCGCAACGGCTCGGCCATAGGCTTCGCGCCACACTGACAGTCGCTCGCGAGGAGCGAAATCCTCGGCCGAGAAGCGGGATGAGAGAATTCCTGACATCTGGGGTTTCCGGACCAACAGCGGCCATTTCGGTGTGTCTCGCCACGTTCCATTCGGTTCGACCCGGCAGCGGAACGCTGTGCACTCCCGTCCATCTGAATTGACCGCCCTGTCCACGACCGTGAAGCCGCAAACGAATAGGAACGGCGCAACGGATCGCGCCGCCAGCGCGGGCCGCTATAGTAGTTTATTCTACTGATCTGCCATTTACTAAAAAATTATTTCTCAAAACTCGAACCTCCCAGAATGTTCTTCGACAGAATGGCATTCGTCTTTCGGGCCATCGCGCCCATTACATCAGGAGAACGCCATGGCTACGCCGATCAAATGGGGGTCGGAATTCCTCGCCAACACCACTACCGTCAACGACCAGTTCCTGCCCGCGACCGCCGGGCTCGCGGACGGTCGGTTCGTCGTCACGTGGACCGACGTGAGCGGAATGCTCGGCGCCGGTACGGCCTGGGATGTTCGCGGTCAAATCTTCAACGCTGACGGCAGCAAGGCCGGAGCGGAATTTCTCGTCAATACAACCACGGCGAACCACCAGCAGATTCCCTCCGTCGCAGCGTTGCCCGACGGCCGCTTTGTCGTTGTCTGGACGGATGACAGTATTCCGGGCACCGGCGGAAACTTGACGGGGCAAATCTTCAACGTGGACGGTTCGAAGTCGGGTGGCGAGTTCACCGTTAACACGAACCTGCCCGGCAATCAGACGGATGCGTCGATCTCGGTGCTCGACGGCGGACGTTTCGTCGTGACCTGGGACGACAACAACCACGACGACATCAAGGCACAGATATTCGATAGCAATGGCGTCAAGCAGGGTAGCGAGTTTCAGCTCAACACGACGACCACCGGTTTTCAATACGGTCCCTCGATCGCCGGACTGGGCAACGGCAACTTCGTCTCGACCTGGGTGCAGAGTGATGGGAACGGCGACATCGTGCGCGCTCAGCTGTTCGACCACAACGGAAGCAAGCTAGGAGCCGAATTCCAGGTCGCCACCAATACGTCCGGCGACGAGGCGGCGCCCTCGGTCGTCGCGCAAGGATCACTTGGACATTTTGCCATCGCGTTCGAGGACTCCTCTAGCGGACACCATCAAATCAAGCTGGAGTACTATGATCCTCAAGGCGTCAAGCAAGGCTTCGGTGATCTGTCCGTCGACACGGATCAGACCGGCGACAATTATTCACCCGTCCTGGTGAGCCGGCCGGACGGCAGCCTCCTCGTGGCCTGGGCTCATGACGGACAAGGCCAGACCGACAGCATCCGAGGCCAGCTTTTCAAGGCGAATGGTGCCAAGGACGGTTCGGAGTTCCTGATCAGCCACGCCGATGTGAACCCGCAATCGTTGCCATCGATGGCAATGCTCGCGGACGGCCGAATCGCCACCGTCTGGCAGGCGAAGCTGTCCCTGGGCGATAGCTCCGGCTGGGGCATTCATGGCCAGATCGTCGATCCACGTGAGCACTCTTTGACTCTTGCCGGACACGACTTGAATGACGATCTCATCGGCACCACGCAGAATGATCAGCTCTGGGGAGGCGCCGGCAACGATCACCTCTCCGGCGATGCCGGAGACGATTGGTTTTCCGGGGGAAGCGGCGCGGACATATTGTCGGGCGGTACCGGCTTCGATACCGCCAGCTACAGCTCATCGTCGCAGGCCGTGACCATCAACCTTATTACCAACCAAAACACCGGCGGAGATGCCCAGGGCGATACACTGTTTTCGATCGAGCACGTGATCGGCAGCGCTTTTGCCGACAAGCTCGCCGGCAACGGCCTTGATAACGCGCTCGAGGGCGGGAAAGGACAGGACACGCTGCTTGGCAACGGCGGCAACGACACGCTGATCGGCGGCGACGGCGCGGACTATCTGATTGGCGGCAGCGGCAATGACGTGTTGCTCGGCGGTTCCGACACCGCGAATACGCTGCAAGGCGGCACCAATGATGACCTCTATGCGGTCGAGAACGCGGGCGACACGATCGTGGAGTTTGCCGGCGAAGGCTACGACCAGGTCCAAACATGGCTTTCAACCTACACCCTTGCCCCTGAGGTCGAAAAGCTCGTCTACACCGGCGGCGGCAACTTCATTGGCGTCGGCAATACAAGCGACAACACCATTCTCGGCGGCGCCGGCAACGACACCTTAAGCGGGCTTGGCGGCAATGACGTGTTGGCCGCCGGCGCCGGCGCAAACACGCTTGTGGGCGGGACCGGAGACGACATCTACGCGGTGGAGTCCTCATCCGACACGCTCGTCGAGCAGGCGAACGAAGGTTTCGATACGGTTGAAACGTATCTATCGAACTTCACCCTGGCGAAGAACCTGGATCAACTCATCTTCGTCGACAATGCCGACCACACCGGCATCGGCAACGCCGGCAACAACACGTTCGTTGGAGGAAACGGGGCGGATACCTGGACCGGCAACGGCGGTCACGATACCTACTTCCGCGGAACGGTCGGCGGGGGGATGGATGTGATCACCGACTTCGATGCGGCAAACGGCTCGGCAGGTCACGACATCATCGACTTGCGCGGACTGAACACGCACTTTGCCGACCTGGCTCTGACGGCCGTCGACGGTGGCACCACAGTCGGTATTGCCGGAGGTGGCGCCATCTTCCTTCAGGGCATCTCGATCAACCAGATCGACCAGGGGGATTTCCTGTTCGTCTGAAGGTTCGATGTTTACGGCGTCGGTGCACTCAACGAAATCGAGCATTGATGCACTGCCGCCGTAGCGGTGAACGTTTGGTTCAAAATGGTCCTTTTGGCGTCGTCTTGGAGCGAGGTTTGGTCCGAAGGCCGGCAGCATCGTTGCGGCGCTAGATCACTCCCACCAGCCGCAGCAGCACGCCCGCCGTGCAGGCGCCGCCGAGCACCGTGAGCATGCCGAGCTTGAAGCGGAAGATCGCGGTTGCGGCCGCGATCGATAGCACCAGCGCGGGAACGTCGATGCTGCGCAGGACCGGCATGTCGAAGGACAACGGGAAGGCGTGCACCGGAGTGGTTTCGCGGAACAGCGTATGAAGTGCGAACCAGATCGAAAGGTTGAGGATCACGCCGACGACCGCGGCCGTGATAGCGCCCAGTGCGCCGGCGAGGCCCTTGTTTCCGCGCAGCAGCTCGACGTAAGGCGCGCCGAGGAAGATCCAGAGAAAGCAGGGCGTGAAAGTGACCCAGGTCGCGAGCAGGCCGCCGAGCGTGCCCGCAAGCAGCGGCGACAGGCCGCTGGGGTCGCGAAAGGCGGCCATGAAGCCCACGAACTGCAGCACCATGATCAGCGGGCCCGGCGTGGTCTCGGCCATGCCGAGGCCGTCGAGCATCTCGCGCGCGCTGAGCCAGTGATAATGCTCGACCGCCTGCTGGGCGACATAGGCCAGCACCGCATAGGCGCCGCCAAAGGTCACGAGCGCCATCTTGGAGAAGAACAGCGCGATCTGGCTGAACGTGTTGGCTTCGCCAAACGCGAGAAGCAGCGCGATGACGGGCACGAGCCAGAGCGCGAGCCAGACCGCGCCGACCCTGATCGCGTGCGCCGTGTTCGGGCGGACGTGATCGGGCACGGCCTCGCCAAGCATGCTGTCGATCGCGGCGGCCTTGCCGCTTCCGCCGTGAGCGGCGGGCGCGAATTCGCTCCGGCCGCTTTTGGCGCCGACATAGCCGATCACACCGGCGGCGATGATGATGATCGGGAAGGGGACAGCGAAGAAGAAGATCGCGACGAAAGCGACCGCTGCGAGCCCGATCATGATGTTGTTCTTCAGCGCGCGTTTGCCGACGCGCACCACGGCCTCGACGACGATGGCGAGCACCGCGGCCTTGAGTCCGAAGAACAGCGCCTCGACAAAACTGACATTGCCGAAGATGGCGTAGATGTAGCTGAGGCCCATGATGGCGATGATGCCGGGCAGGATGAACAGCCCGCCCGCCATCAGCCCGCCGGCGGTGCGATGCATCAGCCAGCCGATATAGGTCGCAAGCTGCTGCGCCTCTGGGCCCGGCAGCAGCATGCAGTAGTTGAGCGCATGCAGGAAGCGCCCCTCGGAGATCCAGTTCTTCTCCTCGACCAGGATACGGTGCATCACCGCGATCTGGCCGGCCGGGCCGCCGAAAGAGAGCACGGCGACGCGCAGCCAGACGCGGAAGGCCTCTTCGAAGCTGACGCCGTGACCGGCATCAGCTCCCTTCGTTTCAATCCGCGTATCCATTACGCTTTCGCCTTGCCGGTCGGCCAATTGTGGGTCTCCGTGGTGGCATCGCGACACCAGCGATAGAAGGCATCGTAAAGCAGCATGCCGGCCTCGAGCTGTTCGAGATCGTCGTCAAACATCCTGGACAGGCCGAGCGAGGCCGCGAGCAGGCCCGGCGCTTCGGGCGCCAGATCCGGCCGTGCGGTGTCGGCGCCACGCACCAGCGTCGCGAGACGGAGCAGTGGCGGCGTCGCAAGGCCAAATTCCTCGACCATGACGTCGAAGGTGCAGAGCTCGCCGCGGTGGCTCCAGAACACGTTCTCGATATCGAAGGGCGCGGCGTTGAAGCGCTCGCCGACGGCGACCACCTCGGACGGCGACACGAACAGGAACACCGCATTGGGATCGACGAAGCGGCGGATCAGCCAGGGGCAGGCGATGCGGTCCACCTTGGGCCGCGCGCGCGTCACCCAGACGGTGCGCCCCTTGGCATCGCGGGGCGGCAATTTCTTGCTGTCGATCAGCGGGAGTTTGGCGTCTTTCCAGCCTTCAAAACCGCCATCCAGCGTTTCGGCCTGGACGCCGAGCTGGCGGAGCCAGGCCGCGGTGCCCTGGGCGAGTTTTGCCCCGCGCAGGCAGGCGATGATGGCCGAGCGGCCTTCGAGCTCCTCGCCCCAGGCCGGGACGTCCTCGTGGCTGCGTTTGATGGAGCCGGGGATCAGCCGCGGGTCGGCGGCAAAATCCTCGGCCGTGCGCACGTCGATCAGCAGCGGCGCGTTCGCCGTGCCGATGAGACGTGCGAGCTTGTCAGAAGATATCGTCGTGAAAGAAGACATGATGCGCCCTCGTGAAGAGACGGGACGCGATTCTTGGGCTGGCGCCTCACGGGGAGATCGCTTCAATCCCCATGTCCGCCATTACACCGAAACCGCGCGGGCCTGTCAATCCGCCCGTTTCGAAGCCCACAAACGTTAGAAACGTAAGCCGGTCGGGCCTATATTGCGGGGAAAGGAATCCACTCCGGAGACGGTCGCCGATGCATTCCCATTCCATCGATCAATGGACGCATGAGCATGCGTTCCTCGGAGACAAGCACGACGAGAACGAGCGGCGCACCTGGTTCGTGGTGGCGCTGACGCTCGTGATGATGGTGGCCGAAATCGTGGCCGGCTCCCTGTTCGGTTCGATGGCGCTGCTCGCCGACGGCTGGCACATGGGCACGCATGCCGCAGCACTCGGCATCGCCGCATTCGCCTATCGCTTCGCGCGCCGGCATCTGGGGAACGCGCATTTCACCTTCGGCACGGGCAAGTTCGGCGATCTCGCGGCCTTCGCCAGCGCCATCATCCTCGGCGTGATCGCGGTCGAGATCGCCTATGAGAGCGTGCTGCGGCTGATCACGCCGGTGCCGATCGTCTATGGCGAGGCGATTGCGGTCGCCGTGCTCGGGCTCTGCGTCAATCTCGCCAGCGCCTTCATGCTGCGCGACAGCCATCACCATGATCACGGGCACGGCCATGCGCATGGTCATGACGATCACGACCATGATCACCACCACCATCATCACGACAACAATCTGCGCGCGGCCTATGTCCACGTCATGGCCGATGCGGCGACCTCGGTGCTGGCGATCGCGGCCCTTCTGGTCGCGATGTATTCGGGTTGGGTGTGGGCGGATCCCGCGGTCGGCCTGATCGGCAGCGTCGTCATCGCGAGCTGGGCGTTCGGCCTGGTCAAGGCCTCGGGCGCCGTGCTGCTCGACGTCCGCGCCGACGAGAAGATGGAACGGGTGATCCGCGCCCGCATGGAGGTCGGCGAGGACCGCGTCACCGATCTGCATCTCTGGCAGGTCGGCCCCGGCCATCGCGCCGTGCTGGTGTCGCTGGTCTCGGACAAGCCGAAACAGCCGGCGGTCTACAAGAAGCGGCTCGCCGGGCTGAAGGGCCTGAGCCACGTCACCGTCGAGGTCGAAACCTGTCCGCACTAGAGAGGAAGCAGATGACACGCTCCATCCGACTGACGCTTGCTGCCATCGCACTGCTGTGCTCCGCAACCGCTTCATTTGCGGCGTCCGGCGTCGAGCGCCTCTATATTCTCAATTGCGGGGAGGGGGTCGCCGGCGATATCTCGCGCTGGACGCCCGGGTTGAACGAAGGCAAGTCGATGGACTTTGTCGACAGTTGCTATCTGATCAAGCACGCCCAGGGCTGGTTCCTGTGGGACACGGGCATTTCCGATGCGGTCGCCGCGATGCCGAACGGGCTGGTGCCTGCAGATCCCAAGGCCATCACCTGGCGGCGGCCGAAGACGCTCGCCGCGCAGCTCGACCAGCTCGGCGTCAAGCCTGCCGACCTGAAGGGCATGGCGGTCTCGCATACGCATCCCGATCACACCGGCAATGTCGAGATGTTTCCCTCCACCATGCTCTATGTGCAGAAGGCCGAGTATGAATGGCCCGGTGCGAACAACGAGCCGCGCTTCAAGCCTTCGCATCCCGTCACGATGCTGACGGGCGATCGGGATGTGTTCGGCGATGGCAGCGTGATGATCCTGTCGACACCGGGCCATACGCCCGGACATCAATCGCTGCTGGTGAAACTACCGAAGACCGGTGCCGTGGTGCTGTCCGGCGACGCGGCTCATTTCAAGGACAATTGGGATAATCGCCGCGTTCCCTCGATGAACGTCAGCAAGGACCAGACGACCGCCTCCATGCAGAAGATCGCCGACACAATGACGGTGGAAAAGGCGCAGCTCTGGATCAATCACGACAAGGCGCAGCGCGACGGCCAGAAGCTGGCGCCGGAGTTTTACGACTGACGCCTGGGATTACGATCCGGCTCCTGCCACCACGCTGTCAGCAGCGCGGGGCTAGATAACCCCGGAAGTGTCCTCCGGAGGAGACGGTCTTGGGGGAGTGGGTCGGGGTTGCGATCGCCATCGTCTCGTCCGGCCTCGGCGGCACGGCCGCCGCGGTCACGCGCTATCTCGTCCTCGGCGCGGATCCGGTGCTGCTCGCGATTTTGCGCTGGGGCATCGGCTTTCTCTGCCTGCTGCCGACCGCGCTGCTGCTTCGTGTGCGCTGGCCCTCGGTGCAAGACCTCCCAAAGGTCCTGCTGCTCGGCATCTGCTTCTTCGGCCTGTTCTTCATCCTCTACAACATCGCGATCGGCTACACGACCGCGGCGCGGGCGAGCCTCGCGCTCGCGACGCTGCCACTGCACACCATGGTGGTCGGCGCGCTGCTCGGTGTCGAGCGACTGACGCTGCGCAAGGTGGTGGGCGTCAGCATCGCCGTGCTGGGTGTGGTGGCGGCACTCGCGGCCGGTCTTGCGGAGAGCCCGGAGGATGCCTGGCGCGGCGAGCTGATCATGACCGGCGCCGTATTCTGCATGGCCTTCTACAATGTGCTGTCGCGCCCCCTGATGCAGCGCTCGAGCGCGCTCGGTTTCCTCACGGTCGGGATGGGCGCAGGTGCCGCTGTCCTGCTTGTCGCCGGAGCGCTCAAGGGCAGCTATGCGGCGCTGGGCGGTTTTACGGGCGCGCAGTGGACCGCCGGTGCCTATCTCGGCGTCGCCGGTGGTGCGCTCGCCTTTATCCTGTGGGTCAAGGCGCTGGAGCGGGCGAGCCCGACGCGCGTTACCAACACGATGACGGTCAATCCGATCGCGGCGGCAAGTCTTGCGGCGCTCTTGGTCGGCGAGCCGATCAGGGCCAGTCTTGTGGTCGGGCTGGTCGCCGTCTTCGCCGGCATCTGGATCGCGACCAGTCAGGCGAAGAGCACCTGACGTCAGCTTCGCGGTGCCGCCACCGGCGGCGAAACGCTCTCAGGCGTCTTCTTCGGCTTCATCGTGCCGGCATAGAGTGACAGCAAAAACACCAGCGCCACGGCGACGAGATAGACGCCATAGGCTTGCGGCGGCGTGGTGGCCCATGAGGCGAAGCGCTTGAGAGCGCCGGGGGGATTGGACTTGTCGGTCATGTCCTGCTTTTGCGCGAAAGTTCCACGCAAGGAAAGACCAATCTAGGCCGGCTTGCGTTCCTGTCGGATCAGGAACAGCGCGGCCAGCGCGGCAAGGCTCAGCGCCGAGGACACGATCAGCACCTTCGTGCCCATCACGTCGATCAAGAGGCCAAAGGCGAGCGGCGCCACCGCCTGCGCCATCCGCGCCGGCGCGCCGATGATGCCGAGCCGGTAGCCGTAATCCTTGGGGCCGAAGATCGACAGCGGCAGC
>NZ_PPPT01000199.1 GCF_006483445.1 Bradyrhizobium guangdongense
CTTGACGGCATCGAGCGCTCGGCCAACGAGCTGAAGGAGCTTCGCGTGCACGGCGATCCGTCCCAGCTCGGCGAGCTCGAGCCGCAGATCCTGAAGGCATTGCGCGAGGTCGAAATCGGCAATGAGCGGCTCGGCAAGCTGATGAGCCGGCTCGCCTGCGAAGGCGCCGAGTTCGAAGGCCTGATGAATTCGGCGCAAGCCCTGATGACCGCGCTTGGCGAGGGATCGGCAACCTTGCCGGCCGTGGCCGCGCGGCTCGAACATGCGAATGCCGTGACGCATCGGCTTGAACTCGATGTGCAGGGGCAGTCGGCGCTCGATGGCTTGTTCGCGCGCTACACCATGGAGCGCGAGCGGGTCGTCCATCGCGAATTTTTGGCGCGGATCGGCGTGGCGTCGGTCGTGAGTGCGCCATCCGCGGCGGCGGTTGACGCCGCCGATGACGGTATCGAGCTGTTCTGACGACATTGCGATGCTCCGTGCGGCGCGCGCAATTTGAGCCGGTTGCTTTGCCGGCCATTAACCCTCGCAACACGGCTCGCCGATCGGTCATTGTCGCGCCCAAGAGTTGGGCGCACATACGCGCTCGTCCAGTTGCAGGCACCTCGATGCTCAGAGAAGGCAAATATGCTGCGTGGTTCAGAACCCCTCATGGGCAGGGCACCGGCATCGTGCACCTGGCCGGGGGGACGATCTCCGGCAGCGACTGCTTCTTCACCTATGGCGGCTCCTACCAGGTCGAGCAGGATCGCTTCACCGCGGTGCTAACGACGCGGCGCCATGCGCAGGGGCCGCCGACCGTGTTCGGACCCGACGAGGTCGAGGTCAATCTCGCCGGAATATGCACCGGCGCGATGGCCACCTGTTCCGGCACGGCGAGAGAAGCCCCCGGCGTGCTGTTCGAGGCGACGCTGATCTACAGCCGGGACGAGATGCCGGCGACGGAGCAAAGGGGCGGCGCTGTGGTCAAGCTCAAGGCTGACAAGTTGCCAAAGGCTCTGGACGGCCGGTCGCGCCCGCGGGCGCCGTTCAAGCCCGGGCCGTCCAAGAGTCCGCCCTCCTGACGCCCGGCATTCGCTCCGTGGTCAGCGCGGCAACCGCGCCTTTACAATTGGGGCCTAGCCTGCCGCGCGGAATGGCGGGAGACAGCATGCCCCAGATCTGGATGACCTACGACGAATTGGCCACGCTTTGCGGCTGCGACGCCGCCGAGGCCCGGCTGCGCGCCTCGCATCTGTCCCTGGACAAGCGCAAGAGCCGGGACGGCTTCACCCGCGTCAAACTGAACCTTGCGCTGACTGCCAAATTCTTCACCACCATCCGCGAGGCGGACTTCGATCTCGATCTCGCGATCGCAGGCTTGCGCGACACCCACCGACAGATGGCCGAGCTTCTCACGGCCGAGGAGACGGGCGGCCGACGTGGGGCAGCCTAGCTCGGCGTTCCCGCTGAACGATCACTGGACGCGCAGAATTCGGCCACCATCCCCAGGATGCGCCGATGGTACAGGTTGCAGTTGCCGGCATAATCGGGTCGAATCGAGCTGAGCCTGCGGCCGGAATTCGCCGTGGCGGGCGGTGTTTCTACCAAACGAGACAAAGACCATTGGGGGAGGCTGAACATGAAGCAGGCCACGTGGATGGCGAGTGCGATGATGTTGGGCGTAACGGTGTTGGGGGTGACGTTGTTGGCCCCTGCCGCCCGCGCCGAGGTCGTCAAACTGAGCGGGGAGCTCAAGGGCTCCAACGAGGTGCCGCCGAACAACAGTTCCGGCTCCGGCAAGGCCGAGGCGACCTACGACACCGACACCAAGACGCTGACCTACACCGTCACCTATGACGGCCTTACAGGCCCGGCAATGGGCGCCCATTTCCATGGACCGAGCGAAGCCGGCAAGAACGCCGGCATCGCGCTGCCGTTCAAGTCGACGCAAAGCCCGATCCAGGGCACCGCAACCCTCACCGACACGCAGGCCGCCGATCTCCTCGGCGGGAAGTGGTATGCGAACATCCACACCGCCGCGAACCCGGGTGGTGAGCTGCGCGGACAGATGGCGAAGTAAACCTTCGACAATCTGCGAAATCAGCCGGGCGCCGCCACCGCTCGTGGCCCCCGGAAATCGATTAAAGGCCTGCGCGCCGCCGCCGCTGCAGTGATTGGCGGTGGCGAACGGCATAACCGGCTCCGAACCCTAATCCGAAGACCACGACAAGCAAAAGCAACCCAAGCATTGACCCACCCCCGGACCGGGAAAAAATAGCAGGGGGTGGAACGGGTATCCAGCGTCCAAGGACAATCGAAGGTTTAGATAGTCCTTACGCTTCAGTAGGGCCCGGTCGGTTCTACTGTTGTCGGCTAATTCCAAGCTCCCTTTGAAGCTGCGGCGACAGGCCGAGCGCGCCTTCTGAGCGCCCTTGGTTGGTCCCAACTCCATTGCGATTTCCCGACGAGATCCCCGATGGGGGGGTTGTCTGCACGCCTCTCGAAGGTGACGCCGTCGTGGTCGTCGCACCGCCATATCCTCGGTTCACGCCGCTCGGATAGGTATTCTGGGCCTGCGCGCACAAGGATGTGTCTAGAAGAAACGCCGCTGCCAAGAATGTTATTAGTCGGAAGGTTATCATTGCCGGTCGTCCTGTGGGCTAAAGCCTGTTGAGTTGATAGTGACCGGCTCGGAGGTTTTTGCCAACCTTCGATTCGGGTGCTGATCCATAGCGGCACGCGAGCGATAGACTGGCACCGCAATCTAGTCCGCCAAGGGCAGCTGCAAGTTAGAAGAGCCCCTCGATCAGAATCCGGGCATCAGTGAGCAAAACGCCTATGAATGCGCCGAGTGGCGGCCAAGCGCTCAATACGATACCCCAGAGGATGATCGCAGCTGATCCAATCAGCATTTCTTTGATGTCTCGATGCATTTGCAATTCGATTTTGCAAATTTCCGGCGCGGGGTTCGTCACAAGTGGTAGATAAATTCGCCCGATAAAACCACCTCGGACGGAATTATTATAGCTTCGATGGTGACAATGGTTGACCCGAAAAGTGACTCAATCCATTTCTGGTAAGCGAGTCTCGCCTTCAAAAGCATCGATCTGGCCATATTTCGCTTAATTAGCGTCCGTAACGCGACCCGTTTGGCCGGAGAGGAGGTGCCTCAGTCGGGTTGTTGGGAATTGGATTGTTTTCGGGGTTGGTTAAGGTCGGCGCAATGCCGGTGGTAACGGAACCGCGATTAGGAATAATAACACGCGTGCTAGGTGCCGGCGCTCCCGGATTGAATTGATTGCCCGAGCGATTTGGAGTTGCGTAGGTTCCCGTCGACCTGGAGGTCGTAGATGAATTGATCGGAGCGCCCTGTGACGGCACCGAAGCAAGGGTAGCAGTGATCGCTGCAATAATGATGATTGTTCTCATCGGCCACTCCTTTAAAGCCTTAGTCCAACAATCGGAGATGCGGCGAGTTCCCAAGGTGCAAACTCCAGACGGATTCGACGTCCGGACATGATCATTACCAGCTATGCTCTGCTCGTCCCTGCTTCAACTCCAAAGATGCGTAGCGTCGGATAGGCCGACGAGATGGAGAGCTCCAATTGTGGCTCAAAAATCCCGTCTTCAAACGGGGTGATCTGACTTGTGTTGCTGGGCGGAGGCTCGTTTAAACCATTTCAGCGGCAGGCCCAAACTGTAGGCTCGGCGGCGCAGTTGCTCGGGAGACTTCCTCAATTCGCGAGCAATAACCTGTGGCGTGGCTCCTCCAGCGACTAACTCCCGAAATCGATCGTCGTCTGGTCTGGTCCAAGGTGTAAGAGAAGTGCCTTTATCCATTAAGCAGCCATTGTTGAGCAGCCAGTGTGGTATGTGCGTAATTGATCAGCCAGTCGCCTCGGCTCAAGACTTGACAACGAACAGTAGCGCGATTGCAAGTGCCGCGTATCACATGCGTGCGAACTTATCACGACTCTCGATTTCCGCTCGTTTTCTAGGCAACGAGCGCGGCGTCAGGGCCTGATACGTCAGGACGGCCATGGGCTTCGTCCCCCGCAAGTAACCGCAAAAATTCCGCGAATGGCAATGGCGCCGCGACCAGATAACCTTGGCCTTCCTGGACGCCGCAGGCCATCAGCGCGCGGACCTGCTCTTCGGTCTCGACGCCTTCGGCGACGACGCTCATGTGCAGATCCTTGGCGAGCGTCACCAGCATTTCCACGATCGCGGTGGTTGAGGCGTCGATGGTGATCGTGTCGACGAAGAACTTGTCGATCTTGATCGTATTGGCGCCGAGGCCTTTCAGGCGCGACAGCCCGCTATGGCCGACACCGACGTCGTCGATGGCGACACGGAAGCCATATTCGCGAAGCTCTGCGACGACGGCAGCGGCGCGCACAAGATCGTCGAGCTCGTCACGCTCAGTCACTTCGACAACGATCTGTCGCGCCGAGATCCTGGCCGAAAGCACCGTGCGGCGGAGCGTTTCGACGAAGCCGGCGCTGAGCAGATGCTTTGGCACGACGTTGAGCGACAGCTTGAAATCCTTGTTGGCACGCAGATGCGGCCGGAGATCGGACAGCGCGCGCTCGAGCAGATGCCAGGTCATGGCCTGGATACGCCCGCTCGATTCCGCGAGCGGAATGAAATTCATCGGCGGCACCACGGAGCCGTCCTCGCGCAGCCAGCGCGCGAGGATCTCGCAGCCCTTGATCGCGCCGGTCTCGAGATCGAAGATCGGCTGGAAATACGGCTTGAATTCGCCGCGGGCGAGCGCGCGATCGAGGTCGGCGACGGGCCCCTCCGTCCGGCGGCTGCGTGCCAGGAGAATACCGAAGATGACGCCGAGCGCGAGCGCCAGCGCCATGGCCGGCCAGTAGGCCTCGGTATTCCAGGTGGAGAGCACGGCACGTTCAACGTGGATGGTCGTGCGCAACGGATAGCGCACCGAGTTCTTTTCGAAGCCGGTCGGCAATGGCAGCGCCCTGTCTGGGTCCAGCATGAACTCGCCGAGCTTTTCGCCGTTGTTCAACGCCAGGAGGACTTCACTGTGGGCACGCAGCTCTGCCGGCATGATGTCGAACAGGCTGGCATTGATGCCGAGGATGGCGACCAGTGCCGTCTTCGGATCGATGTCTCTGAGCACGCCCAGTGCGTCGCCGCCGAACTGCTCGACGCGGAACAGGAAGAGTTTCTTGTCGCGCGAGGCCAGCATGTCCCTTCGGTCGGCCCAACCCTTGTCGAATTCCAGCGTCTCGGAATAGGCCGAGCAGATCACCGAGCCATCGGGATTGACGAGGCGCACATCCTTCACCGCCGAGCGCTGATAGACGTGGAGGCGGACCGCCTGCAATGCAGCCCCATCGCAATTGGCAAATCCCTTCCCGGCGAGATCGTCGAGGCTTGCGGCGGCGAAATCGACCGCGAATTCGGACCGGCGCAGGACGACCTCGGTCAACTCGTCGAGCTGGCGTGCCTGCTGGTGGTGGATGAAGCTGGTGGCGGCCAAGTGCCCCGCTAAGCCGAACGCAGCCGTGCTCGCAAGTACGAGCGCCGCCAACATCAGGTTCGGCCGCCGCAATGTCATCCGGCCCGGGAGGGGTTAAGAAACGATGACCCGGACCCTACTCCGGTAGGCGCTAAGATTGGTTTAAGGGCCGTCTAAGGGACCGTCGAAGCTTGGCTTCCCCCAATGGAACCGGTAGGCTGCCACCGCTCAGGGGGCAGACGATGCCGAACGGGCACGGGCCTCATATGGAAGCCCAGAGGCAATCCGTGGCGCGGGAGAACCGGTCCGCTTGACCGCGTGGCCCAGAGACGGACCACCACGAAGGCGATGTTGATAGCGAACCAGACCAGCATTGTGCAGACGACAATGTGTGCCAAGGCCAAGCCCTCAAAATTACTCTGCCCGTCTGGAAACGCGCCACTTGGATGGGGGTTCCTTGGTGTGACGGCGCTAGGCAGGCGAAGAAGGCAGGCTGCCCTTAGCCCTTCTTCAGGCTGCCCTTAGCCCTTCTTGGCGCTCTTCGACTTGATCGAAAGGCCAAGGCGCAACGCCATCCGTTTGACGGCGTCGGGCGATCGGCCAAGCTGCCTGGCAGCCTCTTCCAAAGATATCGAAGACTTGGCCAGCTCCATCAACCGGCGGTCTTCCTTGAACGACCAGGGCTTGCGCGCCATAACCGAAACGATCCTCTTGAACACAACAGAACGACAAAGCCGCCAAGCGACCCATGTTCGCTCGACGGCTTTGCTTGGGTGGGGCCGGGCCTTGGGGGAGCCCGGTGATGAGAGGGATAGGCGATCCAGAAAAACGCGCAACAAGGACTGCGGATTAAGCTAACTGGGAAACCTTACTTTGCATTCTCGGGTGTAAATTGCCCCGTATAAACACGGTGTTCTTAACCCAATCCAATACGCGCGTGCTCGTATCCGCGCTTGAGAATGTCCTGCCACCAACTCTGGTTCTCGCAGAACCATCGAACGGTCTTCGCAAGACCGCTCTCGAAGTTCTCCTGCGCGCGCCAGCCAAGCTCGCGCTCGATCTTGCCGGGGTCGATTGCGTAGCGGAGATCATGGCCGGGACGGTCGGCGACGAAAGTTATAAGATCCCGCCGCGAACCCTTAGCGCCTGGCGCGAGCGCGTCGAGAAGATCGCAGATCCGTTCCACGACCTCGAGGTTGGTTCGCTCGCTGCGGCCGCCGACATTATAGGTCTCGCCGACTTTGCCACGCTCGAGCGCAAGCGTCAGCGCCCTCGCATGGTCCTCGACATAGAGCCAGTCGCGTACATTTTTGCCGTCGCCATAAACAGGGAGGGATTCGTCTGCCAGTCCCCGGATGATCATGTGCGGAATGAGCTTTTCCGGGAAGTGATAGGGCCCGTAGTTGTTCGAGCAGTTCGTCACCAACGTCGGAAGCTCGTAGGTCTCCCGCCATGCGCGAACCAGATGATCGGACGATGCCTTGCTCGCGGAATAGGGCGAGTTGGGCGCGTAGGCCGTCTCCTCCGTGAACAGACCGTCGCGACCGAGCGAACCGAAGACTTCATCTGTCGAAACATGCAGGAATCGAAATCGGGTGCGCCTGTCCGGGGAAAGCGCGCGCCAGTAGCGCAGCGATTCCTGAAGCAGGTTAAAGGTGCCGACAATGTTGGTCTGGATGAATTCGGCTGGTCCATCTATAGAGCGGTCGACATGGCTTTCCGCGGCCAAGTTCATCACCGCGATCGGCTGAAATCTGTCGAAGAGTATGTGCAGACCCACGCTGTCTGAAATGCATTGCCGTTCGAAAGTGTAACGCGGATGGCCCTCGCAGCCCGGAAGTGAAGCCAGATTGGCGGCGTAGGTGAGCTTATCGATATTGACGATGTGCGCGCCGGTGTCTGCCAGCAAATGGCGGATGACGGCAGAGCCGATGAAGCCCGCGCCGCCCGTTACGAAGATGGTTGATCCCTCGAAGCGCATTCAGTCTCTGTGATGTCGCGGCCTAACGGCTCAGCAAGCGATGTACCGACAGCAAATATTCGCCATAGCTGCTCTTGGCGTTCTTCTGCGCCAGCTTCTCGAACGCATCAAGCGAGATATAGCCTTGCCGCAGGGCAATTTCCTCGGGGCAAGCGATACGCAATCCCTGCCGCTGCTCGAGGATCTGCACGAAATGGCTTGCCTCAACCAACGAGGAATGGGTTCCGGTGTCGAGCCAGGCAAAGCCGCGGCCGAGGAGCTCGACATAGAGATCGCCGCGCTCCAGATAGGCCCTGTTCACATCGGTAATCTCGAGTTCGCCGCGCGCCGAGGGCTTGATGCGGCTCGCGATGTCAAGAACGTCGTTGTCGTAGAAGTAAAGTCCGGTCACGGCGATGTTGGACTTTGGCTGCGTCGGCTTTTCCTCGATCGACAGCGCGCGCAAGTTCTTGTCGAACTCGACCACGCCATATTGCTCCGGCGTGTTGACCGCGTATCCAAAGATGGTTGCTCCGCTTGTCCGTGAGGCAGAGCTTGCCAGCATTTCCTGCAGGCGATTACCGTAGAATATGTTGTCGCCAAGCACGAGTGCGACGGAATCCTGTCCAACAAACTCGCGGCCGACAATAAAGGCATCGGCAAGGCCGCGCGGGGTCTCCTGATGGGCGTAGGAAAACCTAAGTCCCATCTCGGAGCCGTCGCCAAGCAGGCGCTGAAACAGGGGGCGGTCCTGCGGGGTCGTGATGATGAGGATATCCCGGATGCCCGCCAGCATCAGCGTAGACAGGGGATAATAGATCATCGGCTTGTCGAAGACCGGCAAGAGCTGCTTCGAGACAACGGCGGTCACGGGATAGAGCCGTGAACCGGTCCCTCCTGCCAGGATAATGCCCTTCATACGCTCTCTAAAGCTCCGCGAACCCTATCCTTGATAGCCTATGGCACGGCCCGCGCAAGTTGGATATTGATCGTCCGATCAGGTGCTTAGAGGCTGGGCCGGACGGGATGAATGTCTTTGCGAGCGATCTGCCGGATGTCCTGATTGTGGAGCCACGGCTTGTTGGCGACCCTCGAGGCTTTTTGCTCGAAATCTACCATGCGAGCCGGTATGCCGAGCACGGTATCCCGGCCTCCTTCGTGCAAGACAACCTCTCGCGTTCGACGAAGGGG
Organism: Bradyrhizobium guangdongense; assembly: GCF_006483445.1. GTDB lineage: Bacteria > Pseudomonadota > Alphaproteobacteria > Rhizobiales > Xanthobacteraceae > Bradyrhizobium > Bradyrhizobium guangdongense_A. The sequence continues at coordinate 8,622 of NZ_PPPT01000199.1, forward strand.
GTCTTGCGCGGACTGCACCTGCAAAACCCAAATCCGCAGGGCAAGCTCGTCAGTGTGGTCAGCGGGGCAGTTCTGGACGTCGCCGTCGATGTACGCATCGGCAGCCCAACTTTCGGTCGGCACGCCGCGATTGAACTGAGCGAGCAGAACCGGCGGCAAGCGTGGATCCCCCGTGGACTAGCGCACGGCTTTCTGACGCTCTCAGAGAGAGCGGACGTTCTCTATAAATGCGACCGGCTCTACAGCGCGAAGGATGAGATCGCGATACGCTGGGACGACCCGGCGCTGGACATCGCCTGGGGCATAGCGGATCCCGTGCTGTCACCTAGGGATAAGGCCGCTCCGTGGTTGGAAGCGATCCCGAACCTGCCTCGTTATGGCGAAGTCTGATGCGAATTCTGCTGACCGGGAGAAGTGGACAAGTCGGTGGCGCGCTGCTGCCGCGCTTGGGTGAAAACCACGACGTGCTGGCCCCAAGTCGGGATCAGTTTGATCTTGGTCGTCCGGAATGTCTTGCTGCCGAGCTCGACCGCCTTCGTCCCGACCTCATCGTCAATCCGGCAGCCTTCACAGCTGTGGAGCGAGCGGAGGACGAGCCCGACCTTGCGTTCACGGTCAATGCCGGGGCGCCACAGGCCATGGCCCGCTGGGCCGCGCGCCATGACGTGCCGCTCATTCATTTCTCGACGGATTATGTCTTCGACGGTTCGGGTGAGGCGCCGTGGCGGGAGGATGACGCGTGCAATCCTCTCTCAGCCTATGGTCGCAGCAAATGGGAAGGGGAGAAGGCCGTGCAAACGTCGGGTGCCTCGCACCTGATCATTCGCACGTCATGGGTCTATTCGGCGGGAAGGTCCAATTTCCTCCAAACCATCAATCGGCTCGCGTATGAGCGGGAAGAACTTCAGGTCGTCGCCGACCAGTTTGGTGCGCCAACGTCTGCAGCATCGATCGGGCAAGCGGTCGCAACCATTATTGCTGAGCATCCCTCGCAGCGAGAGTTAGCCAAACTCTTCGCGAGGGCTCGAGGCGTTGTGCATCTGACAAATTCCGGAAGCACAAGCTGGCACGGCTTTGCCTCTGCCATTGTAGAGGCGCTTCGGACGAGGGGAATGCCGATCAAGGCCAAAAGCACTAGGCCGATGGCAGCATGCGAGTATCGCGCCCGGGTTGCTCGTCCGGCGAATTCACGGCTAGACCTCACGCGCTTACGCGAGGCGTTTGGGGTTGTCATGCCTTCCTGGCAGGAGGCCCTGGAGAGCGAACTGGACCTGCTCTGCGGGGCCAAATAATCACTCAAGCCGTCACGTCTGCTTGAGGGGATGCGCCTTTTGGTGCCACGACCAAGCGGTCCGGATGATGGTGGAAAGGTCCGAATGGGTGGGAACAAAGTTCAGGACTCTCCGTGAGGTTGAGGGATCGGCGACCAGATAGGGCGGGTCGCCAGCACGTCGCGGCTTGACGACCTGAGGGACGTCGCGCCCGGTTTCTTGCCTGATTGCGGAGAGGATTTCGCGGACCGAGAAGCCCGAACCGGTGCCAAGATTGAAGCTGCCGCCGACATGCCCCTCGAGCAGCAGTTTTAAGGCGCTGACGTGGGCCGCGGCGAGGTCGGTGACATGGACATAGTCGCGGATCGCTGTTCCGTCGGGCGTCTCGTAATCGTCCCCAAACACGGCGAAATCGCCGACGTGGCCCTGGAGCGCCATCATGGCGCGCGGGATGAGATGTGTCTCGTTATCGCGTAGCTCACCGATGCCGCCTTTGGCATCGGCGCCAGCCGCGTTGAAATAGCGCAGGCAGAAAGCGCCGAAACCATAAGCAGAGCGATAGTCGGCGAGCATCCGCTCGATCATCCATTTCGATGCGCCGTAGGGGTTGATTGGTGCGCAGGGAAAATCTTCCGGCAAGGCCTTGCTGTCGGCATTGCCGTAGACAGCGCCGGTCGATGAGAAAACGATGCGGCGGCAGCCGGCATTGCGCATCGCCTTCAGCAGCGACAGCGTGCCCTGCACGTTGTTGATGTAATATTTCTGCGGATCCGCTACTGACTCGCCGACCAGGCTTGCGGCCGCGAAATGCATCACCGCTGCGACCTTGTACTCTGCGAAGGCGCGCGCGAGCGTCGTTTCGTCAAGGAGGTCACCTGTCACAAGTAAGCCTGCGACGAAACTGCGATGGCCGGTTGAGAGGTTATCGTAGACTACAGGCTGATAACCTGCGGCTGCTAGCGCCCGGCAGCAGTGCGAGCCGATATAGCCTGCGCCTCCCGTAACGAGAATAATCGGTCGGTCTATCATTTTCGTCCCAGTTTCGCTCTTCGCGGCTCGAAAAACTTGGCTAGCCCGCCGATCAATAGAAGGGGCGTAACGCGTGGTCAAATGCCGCGTGGCCGAGCGGTTCGGGATCGTCGCTTAACCTTGACGAACATCCAGATTGGACCGCCGGAGGCCTGATGACGCCGCCGTAAAGAACCGCTATTTTGATCTTCCAGGCTCGGAATGCCGAATGACCAGTCGACTCAGATATCGCCACGCAGTGCTCGTTTTGCTGGTCCTCGTACAGCTGCGACCGACGATGGCCGGCGACAAGAGTTCGGAGGAGCCATCGCCGGAAACGCCGACGATTGAAACACTGCCGTCTCCCGACAGTTCGCTCTCGCGTGAGGATTGGAAGCGTCGGATCGACAACGCGCGCAAACGTTCGGCGCAGGCCCGGCAGGAATGGCGACTGAACGCGCCGCTGCGCAGGTTCGTGCCGGAACCGCCGGAGAAGATTGCGACAAGACGCGTGCTCAGCGACGACACGTTGCAGCCGGGCGACATAGTCTCGACGGATAAGGGCTTTTTCCTGTTCCGTGGCTGGTCGGACGCGGATCGACAAACGCCGGACCTCGCGCCCCTGATGGCTCGCTGAGAATTCTCTCAATCTGAATGGTCTGCACCGCGCGGCAATCGTGCGCTGGAACCAGCTCGGCTTATGGACGAGCATATATATCAATTTACGTCTTTTGGTTGTATTCGTCTTTCGTCACGAGATCGTCGGATTCGTCCTGCTATGTTTGAGCGAACAAAAAGAATCAGAAATGTGAAATGCTTCGAAAAGCTCTAGCAACACCATCGCTCGAAAAGATCAGAGATCGAGCATTCGAAGGCGCATTCTTCGGCGTTGCGCTGATTGCGATGGCAGGTTGGGTCTATTTCATCACTCTGCTGCTGGTGAAATTTTTCTTTTGGTTCCTTGGCTAAGAATCCAGTTCAGACTCAGCGACTGTTTCACAAGCAGGGTGCTGCCTAAAGTTTTACGCGCGTGGCAGGAAAATCAGCGACGATAATCATGATGTCGTCACAACTGGACGATGAGATGCGTCGAGTCTGGGGAGATGGAACGTTCCGCAAATGGATAGATTCCGATGACGCCAGTCCTGATCCTTGTCAGTCTTCTTCGCTGGTTTCGCTCTGGGCTACGCAGCGCGTGCCTCGCGATCTCGCAAGCGACACGAACACCATCGGCTCTATGCACCCTACGCTCTATCGCGTTCCCGGTCGGGCGATCCATCGTTCACCCGGCATCGACGTGCGTTTTGAGGATGGCAATCGGCGAAAGGCTACTCAAACGGCGGCGAAGCCAAATGGCGGCTAACCATGTCGGGTTAGGTTAAATTGCGCGCGCTGTTGTCGGGGTTTTTGCTGATGGCTAGGTTGTGCACGGAAATTGCAAGCGAATTGAATTTGTAAGCGAGTTGATTGCCTTGCGCGTCGCGTTGTGTGGGGTCTCAGGTTGATGGTCTGGCTGTTTTCTCTGGTTGTCCCGCTGTTAGGTGTGCGTGTTATTGCATCGGACGGTCGCCGCCGCGACAGATTGGCCGGGTCGCGGATCCCGACGCAGGGGGCGGGCCATGACTGAGTTGCGGTACAACGCTCCCAGGCGATACTTCGTCGATGCGATTGGCCGGCGTGTCTTGATTGGCCTGACCCTTGAGGAGACGTTCGAGTTCGAGCGGCTGGATAGCCAGCCGCCGGCGAGCGTGGGAGACAAGAAGACCACCCGCATGAACGATCGCGATTGGCCGGTAGGGGGAGAGCAGCGCTGGCTAGAACTCTACGCAAAGCACGAAGGCGCCTGGAAGGTTTGGATGGCGCAAAGGCGGGCCGAACAGCCCGAGGGCTTTAGCCTTTATTAACCATGCCGGATCCATTTTCCGGTCTGGCGCCCTCTAACTGGAAAAAGCGCGGATGTTCCAACTGTTCCTTCGGGCCCGTACCCACAATTTTTTAAAGGAACGATTTGGTAGCGAGCGCGGGTTCCGCGCGCGATCGCCTGAACGCGATGCCGAAACTGACCGGTCGCGGATCGAAGCCATCATGACCGCAATCGAAAATGCGCTGCATACGGTGGAGCGCGAACAGTTGGGTCTGAACAGCCGTGTCGAGGACGTGCTCGCACGGGCATCGGTTACGATTGGCAATGGTGATGACGAGTACCTTGAGCGGGAGGCATTAGATAATCATCACCACGATCTATTCGACAAAGAAATCCAGAATGGCCAGCGACGTCTCAGGGAACTGGAATCCCAGGTGTCACATCTCAAGTTCATAAAAGCTGCGATGCTAACCCGCTTTCCGGACATCAGGGGATTGCCAAGATTGGGCTTCTAAAGGCTTCCCTTCACGTCGCCATAATCACCGTATTTCAACTCGAGTTACGCTATTTCAACGCGGCAATTTTACGACAAGCGACGAATCAACAGACTGGATCGTTTCCTTCAAAAACTCTTTTCCCAGGCGTGAAGCCTGAACGTAAGCAGAAATCGGTACATTCTTCTGCGAAAGCATGACGAGAACGTCGCCGCGCGCCAGTTCTCGTATGTCGGGATCGGCAAGAGCGTCAGATGAGGTTGTGACCACAAGGCGCAATGGCATCAAATGAGTTGCGCTCGGCGCCGTAAAATATGCCATCTTTAGGGCTCCGTTTCGCGCCAAACTATTCGAGCCATTGTTGTTCTCGAGCATGGCTAAGGCGAGCCACAGCTCGGCATCGTAGGGACTTGTCGAAAGGATCCTCTCGAGCCTTCTCTCGACAAAGGGCTCGTCAGCGCGCCCGGGCAGTTTCGACTTGGCCGATTTTGTCGATTGTACCTTCTGCAGAGCCAACGCGAGTGCATGATTGCTTTCGAGGTCGGTTCTAAAGGGAAAAAAGCTTTGTAGCGACGAAGGGATGGGATCTGGAGTGACCGTGACCTGCGCAAGATCTTGAGGAAACGGAGGACGTGCCAACGAGCCCAGTTCGGCAAGCGCCGAAGCCAGCCCACAAGCTCCGATGCCCAGAGCGAATGCCACTAATGCCAGCCGAACAACGCGTGTTGAGAACATGACATAACCCAAGAGCCGCTATCGAGTGTCTAAATGGCGAGGAGGCGGTCGCCCTGAATGGTCAGCAAGGTCAAATTTCCAGTCGCGTAAGCGCCGGTATCAATATTGGCGCGGTTCGATCGAATATCTGGCTGTTGGACAGGCGTATGCCCATGGATGATGTACTTTTCATATCGTTTTTCGTGCTGAAGAAACTCTTCACGGATCCAGAGCATATCGTGCTCCTGCTGCTTACTTAAGGATATTCCAGGCTTAACCCCTGCATGGACAAAGAAGAAGTCGCCACAAACGAAACGAGGTCGTAAGGCCTTTAAAAAGCGCAAGTGCTGCTCGGGCATGGCGACAGCTAGTTGTTCTATTAGCTTAGCTTGCTCCACGGAATCCGGATTGAGGGAGGGCTGCAATCCATACGATGACAACGTTTGGAGCCCACCGTACTGCCTCCAGTCCTGCAGCAAGGAAGAGTTACCTAAGGCATCTAGCAAAAATGACTCATGGTTACCTTTCAGGAAAACCGACTCATGTTTGCGCCCTCGGTCGATCAGTAAATCAATCGTGCGGCGCGAATCCGGTCCTCGATCAATATAGTCTCCCATGAATACGTGGATGGCTCGCTTAGACCCAATTGTCGATAGATCGCGGTCGATCACGGCAAACATCTGCTGAAGTAGATCTGCGCAGCCGTGGACATCGCTTATTGCATAGATGCGAATGCCGTCGGGGAGCCTAGGCTTCTTTAACCCGCTCTTCGATCGGGACAATCTCAGCATCTCGCCAGACCATATGAACTTGAGCCGTTGCTACGCTCTAGCCGCGGCATGGTAAATTTTTCAACGATAGCTTCCGTTGCCTTTGAGTCTATTTACTGGCCTAATACGCGCAGAATTTCAAATCCTTAGCGCTAGCTTCCCAACGGCGGAAAAATTGGGGAGCTTTCGATGCGCGCCTTTTTGACACTAGCGGCGGCCACATTGGTGGCCGTGGGATTCAGCCTCCAGCCGGCAGTTGCCGGCCTTTTGGGCATGCCGATGGGACTGCAGTCTGCTCTGCAACGGATCAAGCTTGAAACGTCGACGCTGCCGCCCATGGCGTACACCATGTTCTGCATCAAGTATGAAGCTGATTGCAGATCAAGGCGAGTTTTCCGCGGTGGCTCGGTGACACTGACCGCTGAACGATGGGCAGATCTCAACGAAATCAACCAGAAGGTCAATCAAACCATCGTTCCCGAACCCAATGAACTCGGTCTGGCTGGCGAGAAATGGCTAATTGGACCAGAACGTGGGGACTGCAATGACTATGCGGTCACGAAACGGCACGAATTGCTCGAGCGTGGTTGGCCTGCTCGCTCGTTGCTCCTGAGTGAAGTCGTAGTCAGTTCCGGCGAACATCATCTTGTCCTGGTCGTCCGGACAAAAAGTGGAGATCTGGTTTTGGACAATCTCACGTCCCAGATCAGACCGTGGACACGTGCTCCATACCGTTGGGTGCGAATTCAAAGCCCCGTCGACACCAGGCTCTGGGCTACTATCGCGAGCCGCCGCGTCTAGGGGGCGGCCGCGTCCCCGAACGTTGCGGACGTAGTGAAACTCTGGGAGACACCCAACCCCGCTGCGACTGCCATCAAAATCTGCACGTTCGCGTTCACGAGCCCCGCGTCGAAGAAGGCCTCGCAAGCGAACGTCAGGATCATCGCCGCAGCGAGAGTTGGAAACGACCAATCTCTTCCCCGCGCAGTAGCCCCGTGCACGAAAAAGCAGAAGATTTGAGCTGCTAATGCAAGCATTAGGGCAAAGCCAAGCGTTCCCCATTCCGTCACCAGAGAGACGGCGGATGTGAGCGGGATCGAAGGACTGACGTCTCCTGGGTGCCGATATAGGCTCGCAATGACATCGTAGGTGCCAACGCCGCTTCCATGCCACGTTGAGTCAGCCAGAACGCGGCGGGCGAGCCCGATTGAACTGCTCTCCGACAGGACGTCGGGAAGCTGGGTTTCGAACCAGGGAAGAGGCTGAAGTTGAATAAGGATGAGGGTGGCGCCGATCACCGCGAGCGCGGTGCCAATGATTGTGGCGGTCCACGCGCCTAGCTTCGTCAAACGGGCGATCAATACGAAGAGGAAGACTAGAACTCCCAATGTAGCTATGGAAACCGTGCCGGGCGGTGTAGAGGCGACCATAAGCGCGATCGCGGTCGCTGACCCAAACAGCCCGAGCAAGCCGCGTCGCAGATTTGTCGCCGAGACGACGGGCGAATTCTGCTTTGAGCGACTCATCGTTCGCTCAAAAATCAGGAGAAACACCGCAATTGCCACCAGTAAGCTGAATATCGCGATGCTCGAATCGAAACCTGCAAAGGGATCGAGGAGGCTGAAATGACCAGACTGTCTCAACAGCGCTGCAGCGGCGACCGCAGAGGCGACGAGGGACAGGACTTCCAGAAGTGTCTCAGCCCTGGTCCGATCCCTTGCGATCAAGACGGTGGAGATAAACAAAGCTACATTGGTCAAGTACCATAAGGTGCTTCGGAGAGTTGTTCCAAGATCTACGCTCGCGTGACCTAGCGGCTTGGACTCGTTAAAGGCATTGCCGACCGCAAGCCAAATTGAGCTCGAAAATGAATGTGCTGGCAGCGGGACGAGCTGAAGCGTCATCCAAGCAAGAGGGAAAATAGCTGCCAAGCCAAGGCCGCGAAACAATCGCACGACGATCCCGCATTCGGCTCGACGATCGAGGGCTGTTGCGATCAGTGTCGCGCTGGCGATTAGTATGAGTCCATGCAGCGCCACTGACTGATGCAGCATTGACAAAATTGGGGCTGCGGCAAGAGCTCCAATGAGAAACAGGATGGCAATTGGCACGCGAGTACTTGTTGGGAATTAACAACTTGAACACTATCGCAGAATTGGAATGCGGGGCCAAGTCCCGTCTTCCACCATCTACCGTCGCATACAAATCCGGCTACGGCCTAATGGTCACGCTTGAAGCCCGGAAAATATGTGCTCCGTGAGACAGGTATCTGTTTTGCTTTTGTTTCTGCCGGCTCGCCTTGGCTGGCCAGCGCTCGCCATACGATGAGGCCGCAGGCATATCCCGTTTGAACCCCGAGGATCATGCTTGGGCCAATAAGCGCATTAAGGTCAAAAGCCCAGGCGGCTAGCGATGCCACAATCAAGATGAGCAGGCTGAGAGGGACGAGGATCCAGACGCGAAAAGCTCGCGCCAGGACCGCGCCCGTTAAAAAGGAGAAGATCGCTAGGGGAACCATGGTGGCCTCTCTGTGGCCACTATTTCCGGAATCGACCTAAGGAAACCCTAACGGTGCCGTCGCTCCAAGCTCCGGGGGACGGAGCTATGAGCCAAGCCCCCAGGTTCGACTTTCGCAAGAGGCTCCTTGAGCGAGCTTTCAAGTCGTGGCGGGTGCCGACAATTGTCTTGACCTCTCCACCATAGAAGTGCCATTTATCATTGATTAATATAGGGTTAATCTTCCTCGTCAATTTGCTTTAAAGTGGTTTTTATGAGTGACGAGTTTGGAGGCGATCTTGATTAAGGAGAAGGCCTCTTCCGGCCAGTCTAGCGGACAGAATTCGGATCTACAGCAGCCCGTACCATCGCCGTATGGTAGCGGCCTGCGGAGGTACTTTCGCATTCGGTTTCCATACAGCGCGCTGAAGTATCTGCTCGCGACCTTCGATGTTAGTCTTATCGTTGTTTCGAGTTTGGTCGGGGGCGGGTTTTATCAAGTATTGCTCAGCGGAGACCCCGTCCAAGTTCAAACCTTAATGGGTGTTGGTGCAACCGCTGCGCTATTGTACGCGCTGATTGGCCAAGCGACTGGCTTTTATGATCTGCGGATTGTTCTTTCGATCCGAAAAAGGGACGGAGGGCGGGTTATTGCCCTTTGGTGTCTCGTTAGTCTGGTGCTGACGCTGCTTGCGTTTCTGCTGAAAGCAGGCGCGATATTCTCGCGCGGTTCTATCATTTGCTTTGGCCTTCTCGCACTTTCGTTGCTTTTGACTTTCCGCCGTCCGTCCAAGCAATTGGCGGCCAGTCTGGTTGCCAGCGGGCAGGTTCAGGGAAGACGGGCCGTACTGCTGGGAACACGGGAAGAGCTCGCCGCGCTCGGCGTTGGCGAGTTGCTTGAGAGGTTTGGCCTAACGGAAATCGAACGAGTTATTCTGGGTGTGGACGGCAATCATAGCTTTGCGCTCAATGACAATGAGGCCGCGTCGTTGGGCGCGGCCCTCGCAATCGCAAGAGAGCGGAGGGTCGACGAAATCGTCCTGGCGTTGCCTTGGAATGATACTCGAAAGATCGAGTTGATTCGTGCCGGACTTAGAATTTCGCCGTTACCCGTGCAGTTGTTGCCAGATCGGCGGATTCGTTCGTTGGCTGGAAACCCCGCCTTCCGTTTGCAGGAGACTCTCTCTCTTGAGATACAGCGAGGTCCGCTGTCTCAAGCGGAGCAATTCTCCAAGCGTTTGCTGGACATCGTGGGCGCGACTGTCGGTCTTGTACTGCTTGCTCCACTGATGTTCATCGCAGCTCTCGCAATCAAGCTCGATTCTTCCGGACCGATCTTCTTCCTTCAGAGGAGAAATGGGTTCAATGCGAAGCAGTTTGCGATTTTTAAGTTTCGGACGATGAGAGTAATGGAAGATGGCCCGATTGTCGTGCAGGCCACGCGTTCAGATCCTCGCGTAACCCGGGTGGGGAGAATACTCCGGGAAACCAGCATCGACGAAGTGCCTCAACTGCTAAACGTATTACGAGGCGAAATGTCCCTCGTCGGCCCGAGGCCACATGCCTTGGCCCACGATAGCCACTACGGTGATCTCCTGGCCGATTATGCATTCCGGCACCACGTGAAACCCGGAATTACAGGTTGGGCGCAGGTAAGGGGGTATCGAGGCGAGACTAGCCGGGTTGAGCAGATGAAGGGTCGAGTGGATTGCGACCTGTGGTACATTAACAATTGGAACCTATTGCTCGATCTTCGAATCATCTTGATGACGTGTTTTGCGCTCACGCGCAGGAAAAATGCTTATTAGTTGATATATTTCTCGGCTTAGCCTTGGGGTAGTACATACGGGGAGGTGCTAGCTTACCGAAGGTACGCTGTGCCCGCATTGCAACAACGTCGGAATTTCTGGTCGCGGATCGCGTTGAGCACGCTGAATTTCCTTATCTTTCATAAGAAACTGGTAAATATTGGGCGAGAAATTGGTTGCGGGTGTGAATTGGATGCGGGGCGCTCTTTCAAGCTTGGTTTTGATGGCAGTGGTCACGCTGATGGCGGGCTGTTCGACCTCGTACATTCCCACGTCCGGACCGTTAAGTCCTGATATACGAGCCGGTCAAAAAGATCCGGAATCGCTTCCCTACGCTCTGGTGAAACTCAGTCCCGAAACAGTTCGCATTATCGCTGAATCCGAGCCTAAGAGCATCGCCTCGGCGTTTCAGGACAGGCGTCCGCCTCCGGAGATTAAGTTCGGAATCGGCGACGTAGTTGCTGTTACCATTTTCGAAGCCGCCGCCGGTGGTCTGTTTATCCCGATTGAGGCGGGCGTTCGGCCGGGTAATTTTGTTACGCTTCCGAACCAGCCGGTTGATACCGCTGGGAACATCAGCGTTCCGTATGCAGGCGCGGTCCGAGCAAAGGATCGGACACCTTCGCAGGTGCAACAGGAGATCGTGGACCGGATTAAGAATCGGGCCATCGAACCGCAGGCTGTTGTGGCGATGGCAACCCAGAACACGTCGCTTATCAGCGTTCTTGGTGAGGTGAACAACCCGAATCGAATGCTTGCGATGCCTGCCGGCGAACACATTCTTGATGCGATTACGCGAGCAGGCGGACCAAAAGGGCAAGGCTTTGAAACCTGGGTAATGCTGGAGCGCAAGGGCAAGCGCGCTACCGCTCCATTCGGCGCGTTGGTATATGAGCCGGAGAACAATATCTGGGTATGGCCAGGCGATACCGTCTATGTCTATCGCGAGCCACAGACGTTCCTTGCTTTCGGAGCGGCGGGTCAGCAAGGACAGTTCGCCTTTGATGCTTGGAGAATTTCTCTTGCTGAAGGTGTCGCGAAGGCTGGCGGCCTGGTGGATGCACAGGCGGATCCTGGTTCAGTATTCTTGTATCGTGGCGAGCCGTGTGTCGTCGCGGAGCGCCTCGGCATCGATTGCTCGAAGTTCCCGGGCCCAGTTATTCCTGTCATCTACAGTGTGAGCTTCAAGGATCCTGCGGGCTATTTCTTGGGAACCAAGCTTCAGATGCGGAACAAGGACGTTCTCTTCGTGGCCAACGCGATGTCGGTTGAAGTTACAAAGTTCCTGCAGCATATTCGCGTGATGATTGCCACCGGTAACGACGCCGTCGTGCTTGGATCGAACTCGTTGCTCTTGAGGAATCTGATCAATAATCCCTAGTGTAGGGTCGGAAGCGCGCCAAATTTAGTGCGCTTCTCGAGCGTCTCTGACGTTACGAAAGAAATCTCATTGCGGGCATGGCGCGATTGGTTTTCCTCGGCTTTGCTGTTTGGAACTGTGGCTCTCGCACCTTTGCCGTTCGGTTCGACTGATCTGATCTCCATTGCGCTTTGGTGTGTGGTCCTTGGAATCGCTATTGTTCTTGGTCCCGTTGACAGCTTCGACGGAGGCCATGCGACGGCCTTCGGTGTGGTCTTCGCCCTCGCTCTTGCGTATTCCCTGGTTCTCCATGAGCAGCTGGCAGACAAGTCGTGGCTGCCTGTCGGTCTTGTTCATCCAATCTGGACACAGGCGAGCGAAGTCCTAGGGACAAGTCTCGCGCCATCAATATCGGTCGCCAAACATCAGCCGTTTTTTGAATTGGGCCGGCCTTTAGCAAACATCTTGATCTTCCTAGCAGGTCTCAGAATCGGCGCTGACAGGCGCGCCAGCTCGAGCCTGCTTAAAGTGATCGCATGGTCGGGGGTTGCATACGCAGTTTACGGGATAGGATCCCACATTATTGATCCGGGAAAAGTACTCTGGCGCGAGAAGGTCGCATACCAAGGCGTGCTAACCGCCACGTTTTTTAATCGCAACACGGCAGCTGTGTATTTTGGCACGTGTGCAATAGCTTGGCTTGTGTTGCTTCTTGGGAGGCTGCGGTATCAAATAGTCGAGCATAAATCGCGCTGGCGCTCGACACTGAGATCGCTGCTTTCGCATCCCCCTCATGGGAGTATCACTGCATCGCTGGCGCTTTTCGTCTGCCTATCGGCAATGTTTATGACCGGATCGCGGGCTGGCGTCCTGCTTTCGCTCACGGCCGCAGTGATCGTCTTCACCGCCTATCTAGGCCGCGTATTACCACGCGGCTCGAGAGTCGCCGCATTGTTTGTCGTCGCGGGCTGTTGTGTGTTCCTGTTGTTTCAGCTCTTAGGCGGAGTAGTTAATGCCCGAATTGACTTGCAAGGGCTGGGCGATGGAGGCCGATTGCACACATATAAGGCAATGTTAGGAATGATTGAAAGTTTTCCCTGGCTCGGAACTGGCCTTGGGACGTTCGTGTGGAGCTTTCCGGCCTATCGGCCATCCGACGTTTCCCTTTGGGGGGTATGGGATCGTGCACACAGCACTATTCTCGAAATCGCCTCGGACGTCGGCGTTCCGCTCGCGATCTTGGTCGTGGTCGCCTGGATACTCATGCTCGGGTTGCTCGTTAACGCACTTCGTCGATCTCGCGGAGAAGATACAACCTTGTTGCTTGCCGCGCTCGCGGCCGCATTTGTCGCATTGGTTCACACATCCCTAGACTTTTCTCTGCAAACTTTTGGATTTTCCGCCACGATTTTTGCCCTTCAGGGCGCAGCCGTCGGCAGAGCCTTTCGCGTTTTGCGCAAGAATTCGCCCTCGATCAGTTAGTTGTTACGATCGGTCCCAAGGCCGGGACCATTGATCGGTATCCAAGCAAATGCTAAGAGTCTCAAATTGTTAACGGGAGTACGGGTATGTCCCAGTCTGCCTTGCCCAAGCCCGCATTTCTTGCGGCGTTGTTTTTAATCCTATCGATATTCGGTGCGAATGCGGCTTGTTACAGCGAAACCCAAGCGCTTCCGCAGGCGGACGTCGATGCGTTTGTGGCAAATCCCGCGCAGCTTCTTCAGCAGAATTCCGACGGCGGTCCGACCATGATTAGCCGCGTTCGCGATCTTGCTGCCTCCAATCCGAGTACGTTGCAGGCAATCCTGGGTTTGATTTCGACGGCCAATTCAAATCAGCGCGTCGCCATCGGAACTGGACTTGGTCAGGCGGCTCAAGTTTGTGTGAGGACTGATGGTACCTACGCTAGCGAGATCCAACGATCGGTTGGGCAGACCGGTGCTCCCGATGTTATTGCGGCTATCGCGTCCGTTCTCGGAGATGCTCCGATTGGCGCGCTCGGCGGCGGCGGAGGCGGCCTTAGTGCTGGGGCCGGCGGACCCATCAATTCGAACGCATCCCAGCAATTTGGCAATTCCACCCTTCAAACGTTTGGAACTTCGAGAACTACCAACAGCTTCACTGGTTTTACGGCGCCTGGTAGCTCTACGCCAGGAAGTAGCACGACGACTTCGACCATCGTCCAAAGTACTAGTACTTTTTGATGGAGAGCGGGGCGCAGCGGTTGCAGCTAACGCCTCGTTGCTGGTCAGTCCCTAACAGGTACTCACGATTACGAAATGCTCCAGCCCGCAAAGCCGATTAGCACTCCGAGCGAGCTGCAGCCGACGCAGCTTGCCAATTTATCGGAGATTTACTCCGGGGCGATTACGTTCCTGCACCGGCAATTCCCCGTTATTATCCTCATAATGCTGGTGGTGCTGGGATTTGGATTGATCTACCTCTTTACCGCGCCACCCCGCTACACTGGGGTCGCCGTCATAGTCATCGACACCAAGAAGAACCAGCTGTTCCAGCAGCAGTCGCTCTTCGCAGACGCGCCCATTGATTCACCGACGGTCGATACCCAGATCGAAATCCTCAAGTCGGAAAATGTCGCCCTCTCGGTCATCAAGGACCTCCATTTGCTTGATGATAAGGAGTTTATGGCCCCCGCGGCGGGCCTTGTCGGGACTCTGGTTGGAGCCATTTCAGGCCTGTTCGGGTCGGACGAGCCGGCCTCCGAGAGTGCTCTTACCCGGGGGGCTCTGCGACGTTTCCAGTCGGATCTGAACGTGAAGCGGTTGGGGCTGACCTATGCCATAGAGATCAGCTTTCGTTCGGGAAGCCCTGAGCAAGCGGCCAGGATCGCAAATGCCGTAGCGGATGCCTACGTGGTTGACTCCTTGGAGGCGAAGTATCAGACGACTCGTCGTGCAGCCACTTGGCTCCAGGATCGACTCCGCGAATTGCGGCAGGAATTGACCGTCGCCGAGCAGGCTGTGCTCGATTTCAAGGTCAAGAACGACATTGTTGATACGGGCGGGAGGCTGCTTAACGAACAGCAACTCGCCGAGCTGAACAGCGCCCTCACTCAGGCTCGTGCCCAGACCGCCGAGGCAAAGGCACGACTTGATCGGGTGAGCGCAATTCTCAACTCGAAGAATTTCGACCCGGCCAGCAACGAAACTGCTACGGTTGCAGACGCACTTCGTGACGAAGTGGTCGGCAAACTTCGATCTCAGTATATTGATCTGGCAACGCGCGAAGCGAACTGGTCGAGGCGTTACGGTCGCGACCATTTGGCGGCTGTTAATCTGCGTAATCAGATGCAGGAGATTAGCAGGTCGATCGCCGAGGAGCTTCGTCGACTTGCTGAGACCTACAAGAGTGATTTTGAGATTGCCAAGTCGCGCGAAGACGCAGTCCAAAAGAGTCTGTCGGAGATAGTCTCCCAATCTCAGATTACGAACCAGGCGCAAATTCAACTTAGAGAGCTTCAGAGTCGCGCCGACACCTACCGTGCGCTTAATGATAACTTCCTTCAGCGATATATGGAATCGGTGCAGCAGCAGTCATTCCCGATCACTGAGACGCGTGTCATTACCAAGGCAAGCCCACCGACGTCCAAGAGTTCTCCCAAGACACTGCTGATCTTGGCCGTGGCTTCAATGGGAGGTCTATTCCTTGGCCTTGGCGTCGGGCTATTACGCGACGTAGCCGATCGCGTGTACCGTACCAGCGCTCAAATCGAAGCGGACTTGGGCGTGGATTGCCTTGCCGTGCTTCCGAAGATTAAGCCGGCAGTCACCGGAGACCTTGCAGGCAAGGTTGGAGATCAGCCACCGGTCGAGAGATGTATCGTCCGAAAGTCTGCGTTGGCTTGGTCCATTGTTGACTCACCGTTTTCGCGGTTCGCGGAATCTATTCGTTCGATCAAGGTTGCAATCGATCTGCAGCGAGTCGTCAAGCCTACCAAGATCATCGCGGTCACGTCCTCGTTGCCCAATGAAGGCAAGTCCACGATTGCGAGCTCACTTGCGCAGCTGATTGCGTATGGAGGATCCAAAGTCCTGCTGGTCGATTGCGATCTGCGAAATCCGTCTCTGACGCGCCAATTGGCTCCAGCCGCCGATCGTGGAATCCTAGATGTCTTGAATGGAAGCATGCGCCTTGAGGACGCCATTTGGACTGATCCCTCGACCAATCTCATTTTTTTGCCTGCCGTGGCCACAGCGCCGATTCCGCATTCGTCGGAGATATTGTCGTCGGATGCGGTGAGGAAGCTTTTTGAAGATCTGCGTGAAAGATTTGAGTACGTCATCGTTGATCTTTCGCCCTTGGCTCCCGTCGTTGATGTGAGAGCAACAACCCACCTCATCGATTCGTTCGTGTTCGTCGTGGAATGGGGAAGAACCAAGATCGACGTCGTCGAACATGCCTTGGGCAGCGCGAGGGGGGTCTATGAAAATCTCCTCGGTGTTGTGTTAAACAAGGCCGACATAAACATATTGGGCAGATACGAGAGCTATAGGGGCAATTATTATCGCAGCCGCTATTATGAGCGATACGGTTACACCGAGTAGAGGGAGATTTCCCGGACTGACGGCGGCAAGTTTTGTCATTGCTCGTGTTTCTTTGGTAGTCCTTGGTGTTTTAGCGTCGGCTTGGGGCTTAGCCGTCGGCTATGTCGTCTGGCAGCAGGGGCCGCTTGATCGTGTCGCAAACGCCATTATTGCCGGTAAGCCATTTCGGTCCGAGGTCATATCGGCTCTTATTCCCCGCGTGGAGCGACTGGAAGGCCAAGTCTACTGTCGGCCATCAGCACTCAGAACAGCGGCCATCATTCGGCTCCGTGCAGCGGAGATGGCCATTGCTGATGGGGAACGAACCGAAATTGACTCTCGTATGCTATCGCTTCGCAAGAGTATCCTTTTGTCCTTGAGCTGCTCTCCGGCAGACGCATTCCTCTGGGCGGTGCTCTACTGGCTGGAGAACACCCGGCTCGGATTCCGCCCAGAACATTTGGCCTATCTTCGAATGTCCTATGTTACTGGACCAAATGAGGGTTGGGTGGCAATCAAACGCAATCGACTGGCGCTCGCTAACTTAGATCGGCTGCCGGACGATCTCGCTCAAATGGCACTTGACGAGTTTGCCAGTCTGCTCGAGAGCGGTGTGTACGATGACGTAATAACAATTCTCGTCAGTTTACCTGAACCTGCGCGTGAACGGGCACTTCGCCGAATTGCGGGTGTGTCTCTATCCAATCGTCAGGTACTTTCAGATCTTTTTTATCAGCGCGGTTATGATGTGACTATTCCGGGAGCTACCAAGCCTGAGTTCCGTCCGTGGCATTGACGCCGGGTCAAACTTTTCTAGTAGGCGTATTTGATGGGTCGGCGATAGACCTCCTCGATCACATCATAGGTCACGGCTTTCGACACATCTAAGCTGTCCTTGATAAGCTTTTGGCTCAACAGAATGTCGCGCAGGGAGCGCCATTGAGCGGGTGAAAATTCGGCGAAACGTGATGCGAGCGGGCGCAAATAGCTCAGTTGCTGGTCTAGCTCGGCGCGAAGCTGATTTGAGCTGAGCAAAGGCTCATCAGGTATTGTGTCTCCCTTTTCGAGCTTTTCGTAGGTGAGGTTCCAGCCGTCGATCAGGCTTCGGATAAAGCGCCCCAGGAGCTCGGGGTTGTGTACAACCGTTTCCTCGGTCGCGAAGTACACGGTCCCTGGCACATGAATTCCGAAGTCTATCGGGGCAATGATCGCAACTTGCGCCTTCTCTCGAAAGCGATAGACATCCCCAACCGAAGCCGGCCACACATCCACTTTTCCAGTAAGGAAATCTTCTTCGCTCGCGCCCGCGATTTCGTTGATTCGACTCCGCGGCACTCCAGTTCTGGCTAGCAGCGCCTCGTATATGGTGGACGAATTCTGTCCAGGAAAATAGCCGATCTTGCGATTGACGAAATCACGAGGAGTGCGGATGCCTGATTTTTCTCGGACGAGGAAGACAATCGGACTTTCGACGTAGCCGGCCGCGAATGCTACTATACGTGCACCGGTTTGACGTGCGAGCAGGAAGGAAGTCGCATTCGCCACCCCAATTGTCCGTGAACCGTCAATGACGGCTGATATTGCAGCCGCGTCCGATGGCCCGACCTCAATGCTTACCTGCAGACCGGAATTCCGAAAAAGGCCGGTATTCTTGGCAACGAGAAGACCCAGGTAATCCCCGGGACGTCCGGTCACGTATGCGGAAGCCGAGTAGCTATTCGCGCGGGCAGGCACGGTTGGCGCACGGGTCTGCGTCAGCGCTAGACCTGCAATGACCACCCCGAAAGCAATCCCGATGAAAACAATTTTAAGACGGAGCCGTCTGCCCTTGACGGCCCGCGCCCGCGAAACCGGTGCCATAGTTCGCAGATTGCTGCCCCCGCGCCGTCACTTCAAGCGGAAAGAGGGTCAGAACTGTTCCGAGTACTCGTAGCGGAATTGCGTCAGGGAAGGGAAAATCCCCAAGACTGTTTCCTTACGGTCATAGGCAGCAATCTCCAAGGGCACGCAATTTTGCGTGCGGTAATAACATACCTTCATCTTGATGCGCTGATTGCAGCTGTTAGTCGCCGAGATGATGTGCTCCTTGATCTTTGGATTGATCGTCTCGTCTCGGGAGGAGGCAGAGATCTGTATGCATGGCTTTCCGGCGGCGTTCCGATGAATCTTGTTTGCGACGTTCTGCTCGGCCCTCGGCATTTCGACGGTCAGCCCGCGTGTCGCGCCTACAATAGGCTGTGAAGCGGTCAGTGGTTGCCCCTGAACGCCGCCAGTGGCCGCCAACATGAAAACCATGGCCGCCTGGAACGATTTGCGTTGCATTCTTATAGTCCTCTTGCTCAAAGACCGGGAAGATGCCGGGGGAGTATTCATCTCCATCGATTCCAGGAACTTCTAACTTGCAAATATCCGGTAGGGTATCCTAAAAAGAGGGGCAGGAGAACGGCATGCGAAAACTGATCGTTTCGGTCGTGACCGGAGTAAGTCTATTTGCTGCTGTACTCGTCAGCTTCGAGTCTGCTCGAGCCGCGGACCTTCAAAGCCTGTCACGGAACCGGGTTGTCGGACGTGCCTGCACCTTGGTCAAGGTGTGCGGGCCATTGGGCTGCGACTGGCAGCGCCGATGCCCAACCGCGTGTCAGGGCGGACGCGATGCCAGATATACATGTGGCGCTCTCTATGGGGCATACGGTCCATGGGGAGGAACTGGCTTCTGGAACGCATATACCGCATACTACTAGATCTCCCCACCACAAAGTATCCATCGCGCGCCTCGAGGCTTCTGGAACGCATATACCGCATACTACTAGATCTCTGCAGGCGCGATCGAGCTATCTGCCGATCACCGCCATTTTGGCTTACGTAAGTCTTCGCGTCAGCTTCAATAGCTAGCGGGCACGTTTATCGTGGCGCTCGGCAGAGCAATGCTGATCGAGCACACGGAAATTGTTTCCAACAGGTGTCGGTCGCGCAGTTGCGAGCGAGCTAGCTTCTCCTCGGAATGCCGTCGTTATCTTTGCGCAGAGTTGCGGCCGTCTCATCAAAACAAGAACAACGACGTGACTTTTTCCGCCGCGGTCGCGAGGTTAAGCGCCGCAAGCCGAATTGGCCGTAGCCGCTAGAGCTGCAGCGATCCATTATAGGCCTATCAGAAACCTCGCGAACAGCTCTGCGACAAGCATTCCATAAGTCGCCCTATATCCTTAGCAAAGCAATGCGTTCGAAAGCAGTTCGCCCATCGTGCCGCACTCGGTTCACGCTAGGAAGATAGCTTTCAGCCAACATTGTGCAAAGGGGATCACTGAACTAGGATTTGGCTCAGTAGCCGGCTTTTCCAAAGAAGGACCTCGTGACCGACCCGTTGAGCGAATCTGTTGAAGCCGCCGCCAATCCTGGATCTAGGGTCACAGATTGGACCAGCGATACACTCCGAGAGTGCGGGATCGTCGTGATTGGTCGGAACGAAGGTGCACGGCTGGTTCGGTGTCTCCGCTCGACGAGCGCTGCATCTAGCGAAGTGGTGTATGTAGACTCTGGATCAACGGATGACAGTGTCGTCCAAGCCGAGCGTTTGGGCGCGTGGACTATTCTACTGAAAATGGACCGGCCGTTTACTGCTGCGCGAGCTCGCAATGAGGGCTTCGCCGCGCTCAGCGATCGTACATCCGTTCGCTTTGTCCAGTTTGTGGATGGCGATTGCGAACTCATCTCTGGCTGGCTGAATGCGGCAAGGTCCTTGCTGGAGCGGCGCAAGGATGTGGCGATTGTATTCGGGCGCCTTCGAGAGAGACACCCGGAGCTGTCAATTTATAACCAGCTCTGTGACATCGAATGGGGCGGCGCGCCAGGCCAGGTCGACACATGTGGTGGCATATTCATGGTGCGTTCCGAGGCGTTTCGGTCCGTCAGCGGCTTTCGCTCTGAATTGATCGCCGGCGAAGAACCCGAACTCTGCGTTCGACTTCGTGAAAAGGGTTGGAAGATCTGGCGGCTGGAAGTTGACATGGCGTGGCACGATGCCGCTATCTTCCGTTTTGGCCAATGGTGGCGCCGCGCAATGAGGGGAGGACACGCCTATGCTGAGGTATGGGCCCTCCACCGAAGATCACCGCTTGGGATTTATCACAAGCCTGTGCTTCGCGCCGTGACCTGGGCAGGCTTGCTGCCACTGCTCGTATGTTTGATTGCCACGATTCAGCCGCTGGCGCTCCTCGGCCTCCTCGTCTATCCGCTGAATATAGTTCGGATAGCAGTCCTGCGCGGAGTTGCTAGGCGCGGGTCGTGGATGTACGCACTTCTTATGACCGTCGGCAAGTTCGCTGAAACCCTTGGCATTTTGAAGTTCGCGTGGAACAAGGCTCGCGGTGGAAGAGCGCAATTGATCGAATACAAGTAGAAGTAATTGCCGACGCCGCGGTCTCGATGGGCACGCAAGCGAGAACGTTTGTAAGCAGGGGGAGCGTCGGAAGGTGACTGGCATCACGGCCTCATGCGTCGACCATCTGTTTGACTCGATCCAAACAAAGCTAGCGGCTCGCCGTCACCTGGAGCGCTTTTGCGATCTACCAACATAGCTTCTACTGAAGAGGACGTTGCGGGCCGGCGATACGTTCCGCTGCCGTCGGCTCGATCGAGCACATGTTTGGCTTCACGCCTCATCGGAGACGGCAGTCGCATCGCAGTCTTCCGGCTACGCCCCTTAGTCGGTCCCAGACTAAAACGTCATTGCGCGCAATCGGAGCTTGAATCTGACGCATAGGACCCACGCGCGAATGATCGGCTGTCTCATTGGTCGATTAATGAATGCCAAAAGAGTCGTGGAGGCCGAACTGAACGCGTAAGAATTGCCAAGCGAGAATAAGACCTATCACGAGTGCCGTCATACTTAGGTCTTGTAAAGCGAAAGCGAAGCGCACCCTCCTTTGACCGGTCACGATCAGAATGTAACGAAATGCGTCTGAGACGCCTATTGCGACCACCGCGCCAACAACGCCATGCCAATGGAACCCCAGCGGAAGCCCGATTAACAGCCATGCCATCTTCATCCAATTCGCATAAGCGACGAAGAATGGTGCGCCGAACCCGATAAGAACGGCTTCGTTCAAACTGCACAAAATCGAGAACCAAGAGCCAGCAATTAAAATGCAGGCCATCCAACCCGCCTCGTGATAGCGATAATCGTATAGAAACCAAACGACGTAGTCCGCACCAGATGCGAAAACCGATATCCCGATGGCACCCGAAGCAAGAAACAAAAGCCGGACCGGCCCCATTTGGCGCCGCAGTTGTTCCTTGGGCGTGTCGCGGGATGCGGCAATCCTAGGAAAAACGACAATCCCGCTCAGCCGTTGTACAAGTATAGTGAGGGGTTCCGAGAGTGTCCGAGCGACGCCATAGACCCCCAATATGCTTAGGGGCATGACTTTTCCAAAGTAAAGCTTGTCAAAATTCATCGAAAAGAAGAGCGCTAGGGACGACAAGAACATCCAATTTCCGAAACTCGCGATTTCGCGTGCAAACGGCTTCGAAATCATAAGTCGATGGCGGATCCCGGGAATGAGAAAAAGGTACGAAGCAATCATCCGTGCTGCAGATCCGATGACGGTGCCGAAGACCAATGACCAGATTGTTGGACTAATGATCGCGGCAATGATCATGATGGCATAGGAGAATGTGTCCGCGCAGAGGTCGAAGAGGTTGAACCTCGCAACCTGCATCCTTCTTTGTACCAGTACCCGAGCCATCGAGTTAAAGGCTTCAAACAGAAACAGCGAGCCCATGATGGGCAGAATGATGTTCAAGAGCGGGATGCTGTAAAAAGTGGCAAGCGGATGGGCGATGGCGGCGAATAGCAGGAAGAGAACGGTGTTTCGGGCAAGATTGATCGTCCAGGCCGTGTTGTAGAATTCTGGAGACTCCGCATTCCGATTTACAATCATACTCTGCTGAATGCCGACATCGGTCACAAGCAGCATGCCGGTTCGGAAACTGTTGACGATGGACATGATGCCGAATAACTCGGGAGCAAGCAGTCGCGTCAGAATGACATTAGTTAAAAATCTTGCGAACTGACTCCCTGCGTAGGTGAGTACTGTCCAACTCGTTCCCCATAGCAGTTTTTTTGGCAGCTTCATCGGATATCTCTGAATCACTGGCTGCCTTCGGAACGCGCCAGTTCTCTTCGACGAAAGGGTGGGGCCAGTCCGCTCTTCGGGTGTGGATTGAAAGCCACATCGGAGGCGGTTCGGCTGGGCGAGGGGTAGTTTCCGGCGCTTGAGGTCCTAGTATCCGGGCGGGATTGATGAATGAAAAGGGCCGGCCCTCTGTGATTGGGTGCGACTCGTCGAAAGGCCAATTGGCAATTACTGTTATCGTGTACCGTTATCGTGTGGTACGAAAGAATACTAGACTCTAGTCTACCAAGACTTGATCCAGTATAAATGACTCGCGCTCGGGGTCGACATAGATACACCCCCCTTGAGGAAGTTAGTTGGGTGCGTAGCCCCGTTGAACGAGCCCGAGGTGTGGCTTTCAAATTTCCGCTCGATTGAAATTAAGGTTCTGGATCACGCGATGGGCGAGAATGACACCCTTGCAGTCGTTAAATGGGTCGTGTTTTTGCTGGCCTGCGTTGGGGTCATTCCGTTGTCGGCCTGGCTTCGTCGCTATCCGAGGCAAGGGCCGCTGATTTGGTTCCTGATGGGAATTGTACCATTTCTCCTGACTATCCGGCCTGGGTTCGACATTGCGCTTATTTCCTGGGCGCAGGAATGGCCAGGAGGATCCTTTACTTGGCCCGGATACGTAAAGGGAGCGCAAATATCGGCCCTCGACCTTTTGGCCGCCGCCCTCTATTTCAGCTTGCCTCGGTCATCCGATCCTCTTCCCTTTAGATGGCCGGTAACACTCTATTTCGTAGCGGTGCTGCTTTCTGCCACCGTGGCTAGAGAGCCAATGGCGGCCTTGTTCTATGCTTGGCAGTACGCACGAATGTTACTGGTGTACGTAGTTGTTGCGCGTGGGGTCGCCGCGGACGCGCGCTTTGCTCCCACGGTTCTAGCTGGGATGGCGGCCGGCTTGTGCATCGAGGCGATCGCGGTCGTTCTGCAGAAATATGCCTTGGGTATGGTTCAGCCGCCCGGCACGTTTAGTCATCAAAATTCGCTCGGCATGGCTTTGCATTTCGTTGTGTTACCCTGCTTCGCGCTGGTTTTGGCAGGAAATGCTTCGCTTCTCGTAAGATCGGCTCCCGTCATCGGAGCGGGAATCGCTGCTATGACCGCTTCGCGAGGAACCGCCGGACTACTCGGTCTAGGATTAGTCGCCATCTTTGTTCTCTCAGCTCTACGGGGTTGGACGTCTCGAAAGGCGATGGTCGGACTTGTGGGCGCGCTAGCCGTCGCGGCGTTAGCGCCGATTGCATTCTATTCGTTCAACACGCGTATCGCGCAAACCTATGAAGGCTTCAGGGCATCGGATCTGGAGCGATCGGCATTGGAGGCATCCGCATCCGCCATGCTTGACAATAATCCATTTGGAGTTGGCGCGAACAATTTTGCGCTCGTGGCCGGCAGTGAGGGCTATTCCCGGCAAGCGAGAGTGTTGACCGATGTTCTGGAATTCAGCGTTCACGTCCACAACGCGTATTGGCTCGCAGCCGCAGAGACGGGCTATTTTGGCTTTGCGTGCTTTCTCGTTCTCATCCTGACCCCGATGGTCACGGCCTTCCTATCCAGCTTTAGATATCTCAGTGACATAAGGGGAGACCTGTTGCTTGGGGTTGGAGTGGCGCTCTTGATCGTCTACATTCACTCGCTTTATGAGTGGATTTTTTACACCTACCAGATCCAGTACCTTTTTTCCTTTGTGGTAGCCATATCGGCCGGGACCGCGCAACAATTGGGGTACTGGAGGCGGACATCAGCCCAGGGCTATCGTGGCGTTAGGCAATCGAAGATCAGATTGCGAGGCCGCAACGCATAGAGCTTCGTTAGCAAGCTGGTGCAAGCACCTACCGTCGATCGGGGCAGTCGTCTATTCGTCTCAGCGGACCGGTTCCGGCGACTTTGCTTTCATGCTACCCTTTCCCCTCCCGTCAACCGGCATAGCAACGCTGCCGTCGAGCGCATGCCGGCGACGTTTCCGAGCGGCAGTCGCCATACTTGTCGAGGCGACTCGAAGATGGCAGGCTAGCATCGGGCTTTGCCATGCAAAGCCTATACCCTTCGCGGAAGGGCGGCAGCAAGGGGCTATTGATTTGACAGACATAAGCACAATCAGTTTGGTGAGATTGAGATGAAAGCGCAACCTCGCGTGTTCGCGACTCTGGGCCCTGGAGATGTGGTGGCGACGCGTCGTGCGGCGGGAGTCAAACTGGGGGCTGAGGGGCTGACGAGTATTCCCTACTCCGAACAGTTCGTTGCATATTGCCGCGAGCGGAAAATCCAAGCGTTAGGAATATCAGCTAATGTTCGCAGAGACATCTTAGCTGATCAAATTGTGACTTTAGAGAATTGTCCAAAGCTTTTAGAAGGAACGAGCGGTGTTGCCTTTCATGTCTCCCAGTTAATCTATGCTGCGTATCTTTGTTGGCGCGCAGTGCTGTTCCGAGCCGACTATGCGATCATCGACTCCGGAACAACCCATTATTTTCTGCTTCTAACATTCCGCCTATTCGGAATTCGGGTCATAGCGAATCTGCATAATGTGCTTTGGCCTAGAGGTTTCCCTCCAAAGCGTCTCACTGCTCGCGTAATTGCTTTTCTTGACCGCCTCTTTTTCACCTATGGCGCTTCAGCGGCAATTGGTGTTTCTCCAGAATGCGAGCGTCAGGTGGCCGCAGTTTCGCGTGGAAGGATTCCGTTTTTTCAGTATCGCTGCCAATTTCGAGAAGATGGATTTATTGAAGCTTCACCCTATAACGGGGGAGTGTTTCGGCTTTGCTTCTCGGGGCGGGCAAAGCGATACAAGGGGCTGCTTGACCTAGTTGAGATCGCGATTTCGCTCCGTCAACTGAATGTTACTCCATTTATTATTGAGGTTTGCGGGGACGGACCCGCGCTCGACGAGCTCCAAGCTCTAATCGCAAAGAGGGGGGTCGCCGATTCTTTTGTTCTTCACGGCGCGCTTTCTCGCAACGAGCTCCTGAATGTCTACGCGCGCTCGCATGCGATGATTGTTCCGACTCGCAGCAATTTTTGTGAAGGTGTGCCAGCGGTCTGTGCCGAAGCTGCTCTTGCTCGTTTGCCAGTGATAGCAAGCGATGCAACCAACTCACTGGATGTGATTGGCGAGGCATCCATTCAGGTGCCAACAGATGAGGTCGACGGTTTCGTCAAAGCTATCGTACAAATGTTCAATTCGCCAAGATACTATTTCTCTCTGCGGAACCACTGTGCGGCAGTTGCTCATCAATTTCTGGATCGCAATCTTAGTATGCCTGCGGCCATAGACCGCGCGCTAAATGCGATTGCTGGGCAAGAAGTTCTTACGGACTACTCCGCTCTCTTCAACGAGGGACCTCCTGCACGATTTCGGCCGTCCGTTGGGCTCATAAGATCGGACCAGCCTTCGGTTGGCAGTGGATGCTCGCCATTGGGCCATACTTGACTTGCTCGCCCGGTGACTGTCTCGACAAGAGGGAGGCGGAACCGAATGATGCCGTCATTAACGATTTGCTCAAGGAAATGAGGATGGCAATTGCTACCGCGCTGTACTCAGATCGATTTTGTGCTTATCAATGTGCAATCTTATAACACTAGCGCGGGGCGGGGAATCTAGCGGGGTGTAAGTGGCTTTCATTTCATATGTTTCGCTAGGTCTTGCGCTTGTAATTTGCTTCGCAGTAGCTCTATTTGTGGTTGAGACGTCGGCGGCAATCCTCTGTCGGATGTCGAATGGACAACCCATGCCGCAGGGTTCTCCACGTGTTGCGGTTCTGGTGCCTGCCCATAATGAAGGCGTCGGCATACTTCCCACAATTCGAGACATCAAAGCCCAAATTGGTAAACAGGATAGGCTGCTTGTCGTCGCCGATAATTGTGACGACGATACTGCTTCCGTAGCTCGGGACGCTGGTGCGGAGGTTGTGGAACGCAATGATTCCGGTCTCCTCGGCAAGGGGTACGCTTTGGATTTCGGCATCAGGCATCTTGGGCATGCTCCGCCCGACGTCGTGGTAATGATTGATGCTGACTGCGGAGTTTCAATGGGCGCGATCCGCGATCTAGCGTCGGAGTGTGCGCGGACTGGAAGGCCCGTACAGGGTCTATATCTAATGCTACCGCCCGTGGCGACCAAAATCCAATCTCAAGTTGCCGTTTTTGCTTGGCGCGTGAAAAATTGGGTACGGCCGCTTGGACTTCGAGCCCTCAATCTGCCCTGCCAGTTGATGGGCAGCGGAATGGCGTTTCCCTGGAATGTGATTTGCTCCGCTCCGCTTGCAAGCGGGGAGATAGTTGAAGATCTCAAACTGGGCCTTTCACTGGCACAGCGTGGCCATCCACCCCTTTTCTTGCCGTCGGCCATTGTGACGAGTCGGTTTCCCTCGTCGGACGAAGGGACTAGGACCCAGCGCGAACGCTGGGAGCATGGACATCTAAGCAGTATAGCGGAGGCGCCTCACTTGGTTTGGAAAGCCGCTTCACGACTTGATCTGGCCACGACAGTTCTAGCGCTTGATATGGCCGTACCCCCCCTTTCACTCCTTGCTCTCTTGTCAATCTTAATCACCTTGGTCTCCGGCTTCGCGGCGCATTTGAGCGGTAACTGGTCAGCTGCGATTCTTTCGTTTGGCTCTCTTTGTGCTTTCTCATTTGCAGTGCTTGGCTGCTGGTTGGTGTTTGGCCGCGATGTACTGCCACTTCGTGCCATCGTCTCAATTCCAGCGTACGCGTTAAAGAAGATACCACTCTATCTTCGGGCATTGTTCGGGACGCGGGCGTCTTACTGGATCCGAACGGATCGAACAGGAACCAAGGCAATAGAGGTGGATGCAGAACAACGCATCCTGATCGCCCCAAATGCGCAGACGAATGAATCTCCTCGCGCAACCGGGAATGATATCCTGCGCGATGCTTATGGGATCTTTGGGATTCCAATTGATTGCGTAAGTTGGAATTCAGTGTTTCTCCGGCTCGAGAGCGCGGTGAAAGAACGTGTTCCGTTTCTAATCTCTACTCCCAACCTGAATTTCCTAATCGCAAGCATGTCAGATGCGAACTTTCGCTCTACGCTCCTGTTTAGCGATCTTTGTCCACCAGATGGCATGCCTATCGTTTGGCTGGCGAAGCTTTTTGGAGTTCCGATCAAGACTCGAATTGCCGGCTCAGATATTTTTGAGGCTTTGAAACTGAGGTGGCCTCAACATGCGCCGCTTAAGGTGTTTCTGTTCGGCGGAGCCGAAGGTGTAGCAGAAGAGGCGAGCAGGCGGATAAACTCGCGTCCCGGAGGGTTGCTTTGCGTCGGCTCCTTCTATCCAGGCTTCGGATCCGTTGACGAAATGAGTGACCAATCGATAATCGAGGTCATCAATGACAGCGGCGCGGATCTGCTTGTGGTTGCGCTGGGAGCTCAAAAGGGACAGATCTGGCTGAAGTGCAATCATTATAGGTTGACGATTCCGGTGCGTTCCCACCTGGGAGCGACCCTGAATTTTGAAGCAGGTACGATTACAAGGGCACCGCGAATTCTGCGGGGAGCGGGACTTGAATGGCTCTGGCGAATTAAGGAAGAGCCGGTTCTCTGGCGTCGCTATTGGCATGACGGCCTCGAATTTCTCCAACTGTTTGTGACGAGGGTCTTGCCGTTGCTAGCGTTCTCGAGATGGTACCATTTCGCCAATAACCGGAGTGATGCGATCTCAGTTTCGTTTCCGGAGCGGCCTCACGACATCGTAATTCAAATCAATGGTGCGGCGATCGAGAAGAATGTTGGGCAGGTAGCGGAGAGGTTTATGCTGGCCCTCGATGCGGACCGTGACGTGCTCCTTGACTTGGTCGGGGTCACGCGCATCGACAGTCGATTCATTGGCCTCATTCTCATGCTGAGCAAGGAATTGGAGCGTCGTGGCCGCACTCTACGGTTCGGGGGCATCTCGGCACCTGTCTCTCGCCTGTTCCGATTGGGCGGGTTTGAGTTCTTGTTGGCAAAGGCATAGAGCAGCCGAACGGTACGCAATATCCGTCGACGCCGCAGACTTCTGAATGGTGATTTCTGAGCAATGCGTAAACTTAGTGGTGTAATTGTCGGTTGCGGCTTGATTGCCCGGGAGCACCTCATTGCGCTCTCCGGAAACGACGACGTCAGAATTGCGGCGGTATGCGATGTCTCTGCCGTAAAGGCTGAAGCGACTGCCGACCGTTTCTGCATCGAGAGGTACTATACCGATCTAGATGCGATGCTTTCCGACGTCAGGCCGGACCTCGTGCACATTACGACGCCTCCGTCCGCGCACTTTGCGATAGCCAAACGCTGCCTGGAACAGGGACTGAACGTCCTCTGCGAAA
Source organism: Bradyrhizobium guangdongense (assembly GCF_006483445.1). Lineage (GTDB taxonomy): Bacteria > Pseudomonadota > Alphaproteobacteria > Rhizobiales > Xanthobacteraceae > Bradyrhizobium > Bradyrhizobium guangdongense_A. The sequence goes on from NZ_PPPT01000199.1 coordinate 37,457, forward strand.
AACCCTTGACGATGAACTATACCGATTTCCTCGTGCTGAAGGACCTTGCGAATGAAAGGCGCTGCGTCCTTATGGAGAGTCAGAACTATCGGTATCACTCGTCGGTGGCGAGGATTGAGCAATTGATCTCCGCGGGAGCGCTCGGAGATGTTCTCGATGTCAACGTTTCCATTTTTGCGAATCTCTACGGTCCGGCAAGTCCCTACCTTGACCAGAACGTTCCGCACTTTAGCTTAGCACTGAAAGGGGGGCCCATCGGAGTCTATTTGCCCCATTTGGCATACATGGCGGAGATGTTTGCAGGTGCGGCGGT
>NZ_PPPT01000200.1 GCF_006483445.1 Bradyrhizobium guangdongense
CCCGGCCATCCACGTCTTGTTCACTTGCAACCAAAGAACGTGGATGCCCGGCACAAGGCCGGGCATGACGAACGGATAGAATATTGCCCCGCAGCTTCGACACGCCCCTTCCGATCGACGCCGTGCTCGACGATTTGTCGCGCACGCTCGATCAGAACAACGCCGCCGTGCTGGTGGCGCCGCCCGGCGCCGGCAAGACCACGCGCGTGCCGCTGGCGCTGCTCGATGCGCCCTGGGCTGCGGGCAAGAAGATCATCGTGCTCGAGCCGCGGCGCATCGCGGCGCGCGCCAGCGCCGATCGCATGGCAAAATCGCTTGGCGAACGCGCAGGCGAAACCGTCGGCTATCGCGTCCGCTTCGGCTCGAAGATATCGCGTGCAACGCGTATCGAGGTGGTGACCGAGGGCATCTTCACTCGCCAGATCCTCGATGATCCTGAACTGACCGGCATCGCCGCCGTGCTGTTCGACGAATTCCACGAGCGCTCGCTGGATGCCGATCTCGGCCTCGCGCTGGCGCGCGATGCGCAAATGGGCTTGCGCGAGGACCTGCGCATCCTCGTGATGTCGGCAACCCTCGACGGCGCGCGGGTCGCAAAGCTCTTAGGGAGTGCGCCCGTGGTCGAGAGCGAGGGCCGCGCCTATCCGGTCGAAACCCGCTATCTCGGCCGCAAGTCCGACGTGCAGCTTGAGCGGCAGATGGCGGATGCGATCGCGTCCGCGCTGCGCGCAGACGGTGGCTCGGTGCTGGCGTTCCTTCCAGGTGCCGCCGAAATCCGTCGCACGCAAACCTTTCTCGCCGAGCGCGTGCAGGATGCCAACACCGAGATCGTGCCGCTGTTCGGCGCGCTCGACGCGGCCGTGCAGGACCGCGCGATCGCACCTGCGCCCAAGGGCACGCGCAAGGTCGTGCTGGCAACGTCGATCGCCGAGACCTCGCTGACCATCGAAGGCGTGCGCATCGTCGTCGATTCCGGTCTCGCGCGTGTTCCGCGCTACGAGCCGGACATCGGCCTGACGCGGCTCGAGACCGTGCGCGCCTCGCGCGCTGCGGTCGACCAGCGCCGGGGTCGCGCCGGCCGCACCGAGCCTGGTGTCTGTTATCGCCTGTGGGACGAACCGCAGACAGTTTCGCTCGCACAATATACGCAGCCGGAAATTTTGAGCGCCGACCTGTCGTCGCTGGTGCTCGATCTCGCACAATGGGGCGTCAGCGACCCCGCCGCGCTGTCGTTCCTCGATCCGCCGCCGGGTCCGGCGTGGAAGGAAGCCACAATCCTGCTCGCCGAGCTGAACGCGATCGATGCCGACGGCCGCATCACGGCGGAAGGCAAGAGCCTGCGCGCGCTGGCGCTGCCGCCGCGGCTCGCCCGCATGATCGTGGATTCGAACAGGTCCGGAGAGGGCGAAGCCGCCGCCGAGATTGCCGCCATCCTCACCGAGCGCGGGCTCGGCGGCGACACCGTCGATCTCGACCACAGGCTCGATCAGTTCCGCCGCGACCGCTCGCCGCGCGCCTCCAGCGCTCGCGATCTGGCACGGCGCTGGGCTGCGCAGGTCGCTTCATCCGGGAAGCCGGCAGAGCAGGGCCAGCTCAGTACCGGCGTGATGCTAGCCTATGCTTTCCCGGATCGCGTCGCGCGCAACCGCGGCAATGGCAGCTTTGTGCTCGCCAACGGCCGTGGCGCCGCCGTCGAGCAGACCTCGTCGCTCGCGCGCGCGCCCTATATCGCGGTCGCCGAGATGACGGGAACGGCGGCCAGCGGCCGCATTTTGCTGGCGGCGCCGATCCGCGAGGCCGAGATCGAGCAGCATTTTGCCGAGCACATCGAAACCTCCGATGAGATCTTTTTCGATCGCGGCGCCATGGCGCTGCGCGCGCGGCGCAAGCGTGTCCTGCATGCGATCACGCTCGCCGAAGCACCACTCACGATTTCACCGTCTGCCGAAACCGCTCGCGTTCTCGCCGACGGCCTGATTGCAGCAGGGCTCGACAGGCTGCCCTGGTCGAAGCAGGCCATCCAGTGGCGCGACCGCGTGATGTTTTTACGCAAGGCCGAAGGTGAGAGCTGGCCCGATCTGTCCGACGCGGCGTTGATCGCGCGGCGTGAGGATTGGCTGGTACCCGCGCTCTACGACAAGACGGCGCTGAAGGACGTCTCGGCCGGCGATCTGTCGGACGCGCTGATGGGCCTGCTGCCGTGGGATCAGCGCGCGCGGCTCGATCGCGAGGCGCCGACGCATTTCGAGGCGCCGACCGGCACCATGCTCGCGATCGACTATGAAGCCGAGCAGGGGCCGACGATCGCCGTGCGCTTGCAGGAGTTGTTCGGGCTCAACACCCATCCCTCGATCGCGGCGGGAAAAGTGCCGCTGGTGCTGGAATTGCTGTCGCCTGCGCAGCGCCCGGTGCAGGTGACGCGCGATCTGCCCGGTTTTTGGCGCGGCAGTTACGCGGCGGTGCGCTCCGATCTACGCGGTCGCTATCCGCGCCACCCCTGGCCCGACGATCCCGCCAATGCGCTGCCGACCCGGCGCGCCAAGCCCCGCGGGACTTGAATCGCGCGCAGGCGCATTAACCGTTCGCTCATCCTTTTCGCCAAAATGACCGCGTCCCGGCCGCGGCGTTACTCGCGGATGGGGGCCTGCCGTGGTGTGATCGTGGTTTGAGTTCCGAGTGGTGTGTCATGCGTAACATTATGATCTTCGCGGCCATCATGATCGGCCTCGGCACCTTCATGGCCCAGATGGCCGACAAGATGAGCGCGGCCTCGGCGACCACCTCGCCGCAACGGACCATCGCCGTCGCAACGCCCGTGCAGGCCGGCTATCGCAGCTTGAGCATTCCCCGCGACGCCCGCGGCCATTTCCAGACCGAAGGCCGCATTGATGGCCAGCGCATCGGCTTCATGGTCGACACCGGCGCGTCGGTCGTGGCTCTGAACGAGACGTCGGCCGCTCGCTTCGGCCTGCGTCCGGCCCGCGGCGACTATAACGCCAACGTCACCACCGCCAACGGCACCATCAAGGCCGCGCGCACTCGCCTCGCCATGCTCGAGGTCGGCGGGATCATCGTGCGCGATGTCGATGCCATGGTGCTGCCGGACGAGGCGCTGTCGGAGAATCTGCTCGGGCTTTCCTTCCTGTCCCGGCTCAAGCGTTTTGAGTACGCCAACGGCCAGATGGTGCTGGAGCAGTAACTCCAGCCGGTATTTCTCGATATTGCCGTCGTTTTGCCCGTCCCCGCGGCGGTTAAGGTTTCCTTGTTACCAATCTGCCGCAATTATCGGCCATAAGCTGCCAATCCCGCCTTCCGCCAGCCCCGCGCATTCGCTAAGGCTGCGGTATTCCTCTGTCGATTAACGAGACCGCTCTCTCATGTTCCCCAAGCCGAAATCCGTGCTGCTGCCCAACACCTATGCCTTCGAGTCCGAACCGATGGTGAAGGCCACGGGTTTCCGCGAATATGACGCCCGCTGGCTGTTCCAGAAGGAAATCAACCTCATGGGGGTGCAGGCGCTTGGCATGGGTCTGGGCGCGCTGATCGCTGAATTGGGCGTCAAGCAGGAGATCGTCACCGGGCATGATTTCCGCGGCTACTCGGCCTCGATCAAGTACGCGCTGATCTCCGGCCTGATGGCGGCCGGCTGCAAGGTGCATGACATCGGCCTTGCGGTGACGCCGATGGCCTATTTCGCCCAGTTCGATCTCGACGTGCCCTGCGTCGCCATGGTCACGGCCTCGCACAACGACAATGGCTGGACCGGCGTGAAGATGGGCGCCAACCGCCCGCTCACCTTCGGCCCGGACGAGATGACGCGGCTGAAAGAGATCGTGCTCAACGCCGAATTCAGGAACAAGGCCGGCGGCGCCTACCACTTCCACGAGAACTATCCGGCGCGCTACATTGCCGATCTCACCAACCGTCCGAAGTTGAAGCGCAAGCTCAAGGTGGTCGTGGCCTGCGGCAACGGCACGGCGGGTGCGTTCGCGCCGCAGGTGCTGGAGGCGATCGGCTGCGAGGTGATCCCGCTCGACACCGAGCTCGACCACACCTTCCCAAAATACAATCCGAATCCGGAAGATATGGAAATGCTGCACGCGATCCGCGACGCGGTTCTGCATCACAAGGCCGATGTCGGTCTCGGCTTCGACGGCGACGGCGATCGCTGCGGCGTAGTCGACAACACCGGCGAGGAGATCTTTGCCGACAAGGTCGGCGTGATGCTGGCGCGCGACATGTCGGCGATCCACAAGGATGCGCAGTTCGTCGTGGACGTGAAGTCGACTGGCCTGTTCGTGACCGATCCTGTCCTGCAGAAGCAGGGGGCGAAGGTCGCCTACTGGAAGACCGGCCATTCCTACATGAAGCGCCGCACCCACGAGATGGGCGCGCTCGCTGGCTTCGAGAAGTCAGGCCACTTCTTCTTCAACAAGCCGTATGGACGTGGCTATGACGATGGTCTGGTCTCGGCGATCGCGATCTGCGACATGCTCGACCGCGCGCCTGGCAAGTCGATGGCTGATCTGAAGAACGCGCTGCCAAAGACCTGGTCGTCGCCGACGATGTCGCCGCATTGCGGCGACGAGGTGAAGTACGGCGTCATCGACCAGGTCGTGAAGCATTTCGAAGGCCTGCAGGCGAAGGGCGCGAAGATCGGCGGACAGTCGATCCGCGATCTCGTCACCGTCAACGGCGTCCGCGTCACGGTGGAGGACGGCAGCTGGGGCCTGGTCCGCGCCTCCTCCAACAAGCCGGAGCTCGTGGTGGTGGTCGAAAGCCCCGTCTCCGAGCAGCGCATGCATGACATGTTCGAGATGGTGAACAGCGTGCTGCGCACCCATCCCGAGGTCGGCGAGTACAATCAGAAGATCTGACGCGGCCGCGCGAGCGCGGCCGATTCAGTCTGCGTCGCTTAGTCGCTTACGCCACCCGCAGCGATCCCAGGAAGCCGTCGACCTCCGCCTTGAGGCGCTCCGACTGCGACGACAGTCCGGATGCAGCTTCGTGAATCTTCGATGAATTCGCGCCGGCCTGGTCGGACGCCTTGGTGACGCTGAGGATGTTGTCGTTGACCTCGCGTGTGCCGGTCGCGGCCTGCTGCAGGCTGCCGGCGATCTCGCGCGTCGCCTGGCCCTGCTGGTCGACGGCGGTCGAGATCTGGCTGGAGATCGCATCGATCTCCGCAATGGTCGCGCCGATCGCCTGAATGGCTGTCACGGCCTCGCTGGTCGCGCCCTGGATGCTCTGGACCTGCGCCGAAATCTCTTCGGTGGCCTTGGCGGTCTGGTTGGCCAGCGCCTTCACTTCGCTCGCGACGACCGCAAATCCCTTGCCGTGCTCGCCGGCGCGTGCCGCTTCGATGGTCGCGTTCAGCGCCAGCAGATTGGTCTGGCTGGCGATGCTCTGGATCAACGTCACGACCTCGCCGATCTTCTGCGTGCCGGTGGCGAGCCCTTCGACCACCTCATTGGTGCGGCGGGCTTCGTCCGCGGCCTTGGTCGCGATCTCGGCCGAGCGGGACACCTGCTGGGTGATGCTGCTGATCGAGGCCGTCAGTTCCTCGGTCGCGGCCGCCACCGTCTCGACATTGCTCGAGGCGCGGTTCGAGGCCGCGGCTGCGGCTGCCGTCTTCTGTGCGGTATCGGCGCTGTTGTTGCTCATCGACGAGGACAGGCGCTGCATCTCGCCGGCGGCGACGGCCACCGCCTCGACGATGCTGCCGACGCTGCGCTCGAAGCCTGCGGCCAGATCGCGCCGGGCCTGGTCGCGGTCCTGTTTGGCGCGCCGCTCGACTTCGCTCCGCTCGCCATTGGCGCGGGCCTCGGACGCGAGCGCGGCCTGGGCTTCGGCGGTCTTCACGGCGGTGGTCTCGAACAGTTCAGAGAGCTTGTGCGCGAGCGCAATCAGCACGCCCGCTTCCATCAGCAGGATGACGGCGTGCAGCACGACGCGGCCGAGATCGGAGCCGCCGGGATAAATCGCGGCCGGCAGCAAAAAGTTCAGCGCGAGGTGATGCAGCGCGACCGCGACGGTGGCGGCGACGATCGGCCGGACGTCGCAGTAAGCGACGAGGCAGGCGAGCGCCGCGAAGAAGTACATGTGCATGTCGATCTGCCAGGCATGGCCCTCGAACTGCCAGGCGAACATCGACACGCCGCTCATCAGCGCGACGGCGAAGACGAGGCGCGTCGACAGGCCGTTGCCCGACAAACGCCAGGACAAGGTCGCTGCGACCGCGGCGATCGCCATGAACAGCGCAGGCACGAACCCGGCCTTGCCGAGCGAGAGCCCGATCACGGCGCTGATGGGCACATGGAGCCACAGGATGACGAGCAGGACCTTGCTCGTGGTCTGACGCAGCGTTTCCAGCTCGTTGCTCTCGACAGTCATTCTGTGCCCCCAGTATTCACTTGCCAAAACATGCAGCGATCGCCTGCACGTCCATGACGAGGAAGGCGCCGGCTTCGGTTAGCCGCGCCAGCCCGCCATGATCATCCGGGCGAACGACGAGAAGGGTGGGAAGGGCCGTAGACCGCACGATCTCCGCCTTGGCAGTTGCAGCAGCCTCGAAAACCTGCTGTGCGCTCCACCACGGCGGAAACGCGACGGCCACGACCGTCGTACCCGGACGAACCTGCAAGGAGAGAACAGCGATCACGATCCAGCCTGCGACCAGCAGCACGACGGCATTCAACCAGGCCGTCCACCGCCGGGGCAGGATCACCGTTTTCCCCTCCATGCCGCGAAACTAGGCGGTTAAGTCTAATTCTCGGTAAACGGTCCCTTACGGGAACACCGGCGGAGGCGTGTAAAAAAGCCGGCGGCGAGGGATTCACCACCGGCTCTTGAATTCGAATGATCGGAAAGGCTGGCTTACGCCGCCACCACCGCCGGGATCGGCAGCGTGGTGACCGACTTGATCTTCTCCATCGCGAAGCGCGAGGTGACGTTCTTCAGCGGCACGGCGCTGATCAGCTTCTTGTAGAACACGTCGTAGCTCTGCATGTCCGCGACCACGACGCGGAGCATGTAATCGACGTCGCCGGCCATGCGGTAGAATTCCATCACCTCGGGCATGGCGCTGACGGCCTCGGCGAACTTCTTCAGCCAGGCGTCGGAATGGTCGGCGCTCTCGACCGATACGAACACGGAAATGCCGAGCCCGATCTTGTTCTGATCAACGAGGGCGACCCGCTTCAGGATCACGCCGTCGGCCTCCAGGCGCTGGATGCGCTTCCAGCAGGGGGTGGAGGACAGGCCGACCCGGTCGCCGATCTCGGCGACGGACAACGAGGCATCGTCCTGGAGCACCATCAGGATTTTTCGGTCGATGGCGTCGAGGCGGCGGCTGGTCTCGGGGAGCTGGACAGCGAGTTCGGTCATTTCTTAGAACTTTGTTCCATTATGAAGGCCACTTTCCCTCATATAGAGAAAATTCTTCTATCGCAAGCCTATAATCTCGGCGCGACTGCCGCACCCCCGCTCGGCACGGTTCGCAAAAGCTCCATCACTTCAAAGCGTTGCGGTGCGGACGAGCCGCCACCATGGCGGGTGCATTTCAGCGCTGCAGCCGCCGAAGCGAATCGCAGCGCTTCCCGCGCGTCCTGGCCCTCGGCGAGCCCAAGCGCGAAGGCGCCGTGGAAGACGTCGCCTGCCCCCAGCGTGTCCACGGCCTGGACCGGGAAGGCCGGCGTTTCCTTAAGCTCGCCCCTCTCGTTCAGCCAGATCGTTCCCTGCGGCCCGCGGGTGGCGGCCAGGAAGGCCGGTGTAACCCCCGAGAGGTGCTTCAGGGCCCGGCCGTCATCGGCAATTCCCGCGGTCTCCTGCACCTGTTCGCTCGCAAACAGAATGTGTGAGGCCGCTCTGAGCAGGGCGTCGTCCAGCGCCATCGCGCGATCGACACCGGCGATGACGGGAATGCCCCGCCGGCGCGCCGCATGACAGAGGTCGATGCAAAACACCCCGCAGCGGCTTTCGACGAGGATCGCCTGGCAGTCGGCGAGCAGTGCGTCGGCGTCCGGCAGCGTCACGCGCCACAGGCCGGGATCGCGATAGATGGTGAGCGTCCGCTCGCCGGTCGCGTCGATCGTGATGGCTGACACCGGGGTCATCACGCCTGGCATGCGCACGATATGCCTGGTCTCGATGCCCTCGCGGGCCATGTGGTCGAGGATGAAGCTGCTCGAGGTCTCGGCGGCATCGCCCATGGGACCTGCCAGCGATGCGCGGCCACCGAGACGCGCGATCGCGATCGCGGCATTGAGCGCGTTGCCGCCGCAAATCTCGGCAAGGCCGCTGGCATTGGCCTTGCTGCCGCGCGCAGGCACACTCTCGACGCGGAACGTCAGGTCGCGCACGGGAATGCCGATGCAGAGAATGCGCGGCGGAGCGGTCATGTCGATCTTGATCTGTCAGGCGCCGTCCTTGCCGTGCACCCAGCGTCCGAGCAGATGATGGGCAATGGCAAAGGGGTGCGGACCCGCAAGCCCGTCGGGATGGGTCCGCTTCAGCATCAGGGCCGCCTCGTCGCGCGTGAACCAGCGCGCCTCTTCCAGCTCGGTGCGGTCGACGACGATGTCTTCGTTCAGCGCCCGCGCGCTGCAGCCGATCATCAGCGACGACGGATAGGGCCAGGGCTGCGTCATGTAATACTGCACGTCCGTACAGCGAACGCCGCTTTCCTCAAAAATCTCACGGCGTACTGCGTCCTCGATCGTTTCGGCGGCTTCGACGAAACCGGCGAGGCAGGAATACATGCCGGGCGGAAACTGTTTCTGCCGCCCGAGCAGGCACTTGTCGCCGGAGGCCACCAGCATGATGACCACAGGATCGGTGCGCGGAAAATGCTCGGCTTTGCAAGCCGGGCAATCGCGCTTCCAGCCGCCTTCCTTCATCGCGCTACGCTGACCGCAATTGGCGCAATAGCCGTGGCGCTGATGCCAGCTCACCATCGACTTTGCCATCGCGATCGCGGAGAGCTGATCCGGCGGGATCGCGCCCTGCATCGCCATGCCGCGCAATTCGGTGACGGCGTAGTCGTCGCGGCCCATCAGCTTTTCGGCCGCGGCCTGCGGCATGCCCATGCCGAACACCGCCGCGCCGTCGCGCAACCCCAGGAAGATCGTGCCGGGATTGGCGCCGCATTTGATCGCCTCGTCGATCGAGAGCAGTGCGCGCACGCTTTCGCCCTCGCGCTTCACCAGCAGCGAGTCGCGGTAGATGACGTAGGCTCGCGATGAGGACTTCTGCTCGAGCGCAAACAGTTTTTCATCGTCGCGGCGTAAGTGCGCGGCACGGTCGAGGACATGGGTGACGAAGGCCGGCTGTCCCAGGGGAAACGCGTCGAATGCTGACATTATTGTTCTTTCAACCCAACCAGATTTTTCGGCGAAGCGCGCTGATGAAATTCTGCACTTCGGTGGCGTCATGCGCCAGCGGCGGCATCACGCCCCAGACCGGGCGAGGCCAGGCGGCGTCGCTGGTCCGGCGCGCGATGATATGGACGTGGAGCTGCGGCACGAGATTGCCGAGCGCCGCGACATTGAGCTTGTCGCATTTGGTGATCTCTTTCAGCGCGCGGGAGACGCGCGAAATCTCGGTCATCAACTGCGCCTGCGCGACCTCGTCGAGATCGATGATCTCGACCGCATCGGCCCGCCGCGGCACCAGCAGCAGCCAGGGATAATGGGCGTCCTTGATGACGAGGACTTTTGACAAGGGCAGATCGCCGATGTCGATCGTGTCCTCTTTCAATCGGGAGTGTAGCGACCAGGCGGGTTCAGGCATGAAGGTTTCCGGAACGCCCGATAGATTCGGGCTTGATGGGGCAAGGCCCTGCTTGTTTGGGACGACCATACGATAGGGAGTCGCCGAGGGGAAGGACAGCACGGCCATGCAGCAACACCGCTGTCGTCCCGGACAAGCGCGCCCCTGGCAAGGCGAAGCGTCGTCCAATAGCGCGCGCCGATCCGGGACCCCCCGCGCGAGCGCTTGCGCTCGTCGCGATAGCCCCAGGGAGAAGTTTGGCGAAGACTCGTGGTTGCCAGCTTCGCGCCACAACTACTTCCTGTGGTTATGGGTCCCTGCCGTCGCCGGCCCCGCGGCGAGACCCACATCGCCGTGGCCGACCCCTGCAAGCGGGAGAGGGAGCGCACTTCACGCGTGGCCGCTGGCAGCCCGACATTATCAGGCTTCCGCGAGCACGCGCGCATTGGCGCGCACGGAGGCTTCGCTGACGCGGATGCCGAGGCCGGGGCCGTCGGGCACCACGACATGGCCGTTGCGGTTGGCGACGGGCTCCTCAAGCACGTCCTCGGTGAGCACGTGATGCGGCATGTAGAATTCGCATCCGAGCGAGATGCCCGGCGTCGCGGCGATGAGCTGCGTGCCGGCGGCGAGCCCGATGCCGCCTTCCCACAGCGTTCCGCCATAGCCGGGCAGCCCTGCAATATCGGCGATCGCCATGATCGCCTGCGCCTCGAACAGGCCGCCCGCCTTCATCAGCTTGATCGAGACGGCATCGGCTGCCTCGCGCCGCACCACCTCCATCATGTCGCGGCGGTCGAAGCAGCTTTCGTCCGCCAGCACCGGCGTCTCCAGCGCCGCGGTGAGCTGCGCCATCACGTCGAGGAATTTGCGCGGCACCGGCTGCTCGATGAAGGTCGGCGCGAACTGCTCGACGTCGCGCAGGACCTTGATCGCGCCGAATGGCGCCAGCGCCTGGTTGTAGTCGACGCGCAGATCGACCTTGTCGCCGAACTCCTTGCGGATCGCCGAGAGATGATCGAGATCCTCACGATGCGGTTTTACGCCGGTCTTCACCTTGTAGATGACATTGCCCTGGGGAACCATTTTGCGCATGCGCTCGAGGTCGGCGGCAAAATCGGGGTCGGCGATCGAGAAGGAGAGGGGAATGGCGTCGCGCACGCGGCCGCCGAGGAGATCGGCGACCGACAGGTTGGCGGACTTGCCGACGATATCGAGCACCGCCATCTCGATTCCCACCTTGGCCTCGGCGTGGCCGACGAGGGTGCGGTCGAGCTCGGCCATCAGCGCGCGCACGCGCTTGACCGGCTTTTTCAGCACGATCGGCCGCAGATAGATGTCGAGCGCGGAGAACGCGGCCTCCGGCGTGCCCGTAAACACTTCCCAAGGTGCCGCCTCGCCCCAGCCGACCACGCCGTCGCTCGACGTGAGCTCGATCAGCACGCGCTTGACGGTGCCCTTGACGTTGCCGACGCCTTGCAGGCGCGCCATCTTGATCGGGCTTTCGATCAGGAACAGCCTGATGCGTTCGATCGTCGCCTCGGTCATGTCAGGCCTCCATTGACGTGCCAGATCTGGCCGGTGACGTAGGATGCGGCGGGCGAGGCCAGGAAAGCGATGACCGCGGCGACCTCGTCCGGCCGCCCGCGGCGCCCCATCGGGATCGACGCCTCCGTCGCTGCGATCTGTGCCGGCGAGAGCTTGCTCTCGGTCGGTTTGTCTTTTGTGATCAGCCCCGGCGTCACCGCGTTGACGGTGATGCCGTCCTTCGCGAGCTCCACGGACATCGACCGAACCAGGGCTTCCAGCGCGGCGCGGCTCGCTGCGGTCGCGGCGAAGGGCGCGAAATCGGGGCGGAAGACATGCGCGACGAAGGAGGACACCGCAACGATGCGCGGGTCGGTCCCGGCGCGCAGCAATGGACGTGCAACTTCGACCAGTCGCGTGATGGCCAGCGCGGATTCATCCATCGCCGTGCGGAACTGATCGGCCGGGACGCCGACGGCGCTGCCGCGACGGGCCGCGCCACCGACCGACACCAGTGCGTCGAGCCGGCCGAAGGCGCGTTGTGCCGCTGCAACCGCATCGCGTGCGGCGCTCTCGTCGGCGAAATCGCCGAGGCATTTTGCAACGCCGGCGCCGCGCGCCTCGGCCTCCGCCGCAGTCGCATCGAGTCCTGCCGTGTTTGCGCGCGTGTGGAGCAATAGCGCTGTGCCGGGGGCGGCAAGCAGCTTTGCGGTGGCCCGGCCGATGCCGCTGGCGGCGCCGGTGACGAGATAGGCGCGATCGATATTTGGCATCACGATGTCACGGGTGCCGGCGGCAGCGCACCGGTGCGGTGGAAATGGCTGAGGAAGGCTTGCGTCGCTGCCTCACGCGGACTGTCGATGACCTGACGTGCCGGACCTTCCTCGACCACGACGCCGTCGCGCATGAAGACGATGCGGTCGGCGACCTCGCGCGCAAAGGCGATCTCGTGGGTGACGATCACCATGGTCATGCCTTCGGCCGCAAGCTGCTGGATGACGTTCAAAACTTCGCCGACGAGCTCGGGGTCGAGCGCCGACGTTGCCTCGTCGAACAGCATCACGTCGGGCTCCATGGCGAGTGCGCGCGCGATCGCGACGCGCTGCTTCTGACCACCCGAGAGCGTCGCCGGGTATTGGTCCGCCTTCTCGGCTAGCCCGACTTTTGCGAGCTGCGCACGCGCCAGCCTCTCGGCGTCTGCCTTCGGCATGCGGCGCACGGTGACCGGCCCCTCCATCACGTTCTGAAGCGTCGTCATGTGCGGGAACAGGTTGAAATGCTGGAATACCATGCCGGTGGTGGTGCGGAAGCGCGCGAGCGCCCTGACGTCGGGGAGCCTTGCGCCGGTGCCAAACTCGAATCGCGTGTCGCCGACGCGGACGCTGCCGCCGTCGGGAACGACCAGCAGATTGATGCAGCGGAGCAGCGTCGACTTGCCCGAACCCGACGGCCCGATCAGCGCCACCACGCCGCCCTTGGCGACGTCGAGGCTGATACTCTTCAGCACTTCGTTGCTGCCAAAGCTCTTGCGCAGCGACTTTACTTCGATCTTGGCCGTGTCGCTCATTCGCTGATCGCCATACGCTTCTCGCCGCGGCGGACGAGGATGGTCAGGGGAATGAGGATCGCCGCATAGGCGACCGCCACGGCGGTGTAAGTTTCGAGCGGACGGTAGCTGTCATGGGCGGCGACCTGGCTCTGATAGACGAGGTCGGGCACCGCGAGCACGGAGACCAGCGAGGTGTTCTTGAACTGGATGATCGACTGGTTCATCAGCGCCGGGATCATGCGCTTGATCGCCTGCGGCAACACGATGCGCCGCATGCTTTGGCCCGGCGTCATGCCGAGCGCGGCGCCGGCCTCCGACTGGCCCTTGTCGATCGAGACGATGCCGCCGCGGATGATCTCCGAATAGAACGAGCCGCCATAGAGCGACAGCGCCAGCGCAGAGGCCGTGATCGGCGTCATCTCGACGCCCGCAAGGATCGGCAGCGCGTAGTAGAACCAGATCAACTGCACCAGGATCGGCGTGCAGCGGAACGCCTCGATGAAGGCGAGCGCGGCCAGCCGCACGGCCTTGAAGCGCGACAGGCTGCCGAACGCGCCGAACAGGCCGAAGACGAGCCCGCACACCACGATGACCACGGTGAAGCCGACGGTGACCCCGAGCCCGTTCAGGAAGAGCCACCGGTAGCTCCAGAGGATGCCGAAGTCCCACTGATACATGCGTGCGTTACTCGTCGTGCGGTGACTTTTGCACCGTCATTCCGGGGCGCGACGAAGTCGCGAACCCGGAATCCAGAGATTGTGGAGCGAGATTCCGGGTTCGATGCGTTGCATCGCCCCGGAATGACAGTGGAAGCTTACAGCGAGACGCCCGGCGGAATGTCCGCTTCCGTCACGCCCACCAGCTCCATGTTGGTGATGATGGCGTTGCGGATGAAGCCGAGGCCTTTGTTGAAGTCGATCCAGGTGTTGACGTAGTCGCGCCAGGTCTTGTCGTTCTCGCGGCGGAAGCCGGCGTTCGACGTCGTGGCGAAGATCGGCGTCGGCAACACGAACTGGCCGAGCGAGGGATTCTTCTTCAGCACGGTCAGCGACAGCATGGTGATGAGGCACTGCGCGTCGACGCGACCGGTCTGCAGCGCGGCGGTGGCGTCGTCGGCAGTCTTCAGCCGCGTGATCTGCGCCTTCGGCGTCAGGCGGCTGACGACCTGGTCATGCGAAGAGCCCTGGTCGACGGCGATCTTGACGTC
>NZ_PPPT01000201.1 GCF_006483445.1 Bradyrhizobium guangdongense
ATCACGCGGTATGGGTCCCGGCCTTCGCCGGGACGACACCGAGGGTTTGGCTGCCCCTACTCCGCCGCGTCCCGCATCGCCACGCGTTCCGCCCTCGCCGCGCAGAACTTGAACTCCGGGATCTTGCCGAAGGGATCCAGCGCCGGGTTGGTCAGGAGGTTCGCCGCCGCCTCCGCGTAGCAGAATGGCATGAACACCATGTTCTCCGGCACGTCGCGATCGGAGCGGACCTTGACCTCGACCGCGCCGCGGCGGGTTTCGAGGCGGATGAAATCGCCCAGCGAGAGCTGCTTCTTGCGCATGTCCTTCGGGTTCATGAAGGCGACTGCTTCCGGCTCGATCTGGTCGAGCACCTGGGCGCGCCGCGTCATCGAACCGGTGTGCCAGTGTTCGAGCACGCGGCCGGTCGAGAGCACCATCGGATATTCGGCGTCGGGCACCTCGTCCGGCGGAATGACCTTTGCCGGCACGATCTTGCCGCGGCCGCTTTCGGTCGGGAAGCCCGTGGTGAAGATGATCTCGTTGCCGGGCTTGTTCGGGTCGTCGACCGGATAGGTCACCGCGCCTTCGCGCACCAGCCGCTCCCAGGTGATATTCTTCAGCGAGGGCATCAACTCGGCCATCTCGGTGAAGACCTCGCCGGGACCGGCATAGTTCCAGGGCAATCCCATGCGCTTGCCGATCTCCTGGATGATCCAGAGATCCTGGCGCGCATCGCCCGGCGGCTTGATCACCTGGCGCGCGAGCTGCACGCGGCGATCGGTGTTGGTGAAGGAGCCGTCCTTCTCGGCAAAGGCCGAAGCCGGCAGGATGACGTCGGCGTGGAACGCGGTCTCGGTGACGAAGAGATCCTGCACCACGAGATGATCCAGCATGGCGAGCGCCTGGCGCGCATGCTGCAGATCGGGGTCCGACATCGCGGGGTTCTCGCCCTCGATATACATGCCCTTGATCTCGCCGGCGTGGATCGCGCTCATGATCTCGACGACGGTGAGGCCGCGGACCGGATCGAGGCTCTTCTGCCAGTTCTCCTCGAACTTGCCGCGCAGATCGACGCGGCCGACCGGCTGGTAGTCCGGTAGGAACATCGGGATCAGGCCGGCGTCGGAGGCGCCCTGCACGTTGTTCTGGCCGCGCAGCGGATGCAGTCCCGTGCCGGGGCGGCCGACCTGGCCGGTGATCAGTGCCAGCGCAATCAGGCAGCGCGCATTGTCGGTGCCGTGGACATGCTGGCTGATGCCCATGCCCCAGAAGATGATCGAGGACTTTGCCCGCGCGTAGGTCCGCGCGACTTCACGAAGCGTTTGCGCCGGGACGCCGCAGATCGGCTCCATCTTCTCCGGCGTGAACTCCTTGATCTTCTCTTTCAGCTCGTCAAAGCCCTCGGTGTAGCCGGCGATGTACTGATCGTCGGTCAGACCTTCGGTGATGATCGTATTGATCATCGCGTTCAGCATCGCGACGTCAGCACCCGGCTTGAACTGCAGATGCTTGGTCGCATGACGCGATAGCGACTGCTTGCGCGGGTCCATGACGAACAGCTTGGTGCCGTTCTGCTTGACCGCGTTCTTGATGAAGGTCGCGGCGACCGGATGGTTCACGGTCGGGTTGGCGCCGATCACGATGATGACCTCGGCGTCCATCGCCGCGGAGAACGGCGCCGACACGGCGCCGGAGCTCAGGCCTTCGAACAGCGCCGCCACCGACGAGGCGTGGCACAGCCGCGTGCAGTGATCGACATTGTTGGAGCCGAAGCCGGTGCGAACCAGCTTCTGGAACAGGTAGGCCTCTTCATTCGAGCCCTTGGCCGAGCCGAAGCCGGCCAGCGCCTTCACGCCGTTGGTGTTGCGGATCTTGACGAGACCCTTGGCGGCGATATCCAGCGCCTCGTCCCACGACGCCTCGCGGAAATGGGTGAAGGGATTGGCCGGGTCAACCTGGTCGTTAAAGTCCTTCTTCGCGTTCGGCAGCCGCACCAGCGGCTTCGTGATGCGGTGCGGATGGTGGATGTAGTCAAAGCCGAAGCGACCCTTGACGCAGAGGCGGTTGTGGTTGGCGGGGCCGTCGCGGCCTTCCGCATAGATCACCTTGTCGTCCTTGACCTGATAGGTAACCTGGCAGCCGACACCGCAGAACGGGCAGAGCGAATCCACCTTCTTGTCGGCATAGGTGACGCGGGTCTGCGCCTCGTCCAGCATCACCGCCGGCATCAACGCGCCGGTCGGACAGGCCTGCACGCATTCGCCGCAGGCGACGCAGGTGGACTCACCCATGGGATCGTCGAAGTCGAACACGATTTTCGCGTCGGCATTGCGATAGGCCATGCCGATGACGTCGTTGACCTGGACCTCGCGGCAGGCGCGCACGCACAGGCCACACTGGATGCAGGCATCGAGATTGACGCGCATCGCCGGATGGCTGGCATCGGTCGCCCAGCGCTCCGCGGCGGGGAAACGGCTCTCGGTGACGCCGGTCTTCTCCGCCCAGTTCCAGAATTTTGAATCGGGATCGTGCGAAGTCTCGCGCGTCGGCTGATCAGCAACCAGCAGCTCCATCACCATTTTCTGCGCAGCAGTCGCACGCGCCGACTCGGTCTTCACCTTCATACCGACGGAGGGCGTGCGCTTGCAGGAGGCAGCGAGCACGCGCTCGCCTTCGATCTCGACCATGCAGGCGCGGCAATTGCCGTCGGGGCGGTAGTCGGGCTCGGGCGAGTAGCAGAGATGCGGGATGTCCCGCCCCTGACGCTTTGCCACCTGCCAGATGGTCTCGCCGGGCTTGGCCTCGACCTGCTTGCCGTCGAGCTCGAACGTAATCTTGGTCATTCGGCCGCTTCCTTGAACTCGTCAGGGAAATATTTGATCACCGATGTGAGCGGATTGGATGCGGCCTGTCCGAGGCCACAGATCGAGGCATCGCGCATCGCCTGGCTCAATTCGTCCAGCAACGCGCGATTCCAGACCGGCTTCTGCATCAGCTGCGCCGCTTTCTGGGTGCCGACGCGGCACGGCGTGCACTGTCCGCAGCTCTCGTCCTCAAAAAACTTCATCAGGTTCAGCGCCGCACTCCGCACACTGTCATGCTGCGACAGGATCACGATCGCGGCCGAGCCGATGAAGCAGCCGTATTTCTCCAGCGTGCCGAAATCGAGCGGGATGTTATCCATCGACGCCGGCAAAATGCCGCCGGACGCGCCGCCCGGCAGATAGGCATAGAAGTGATGGCCATCGGCCATGCCGCCACAATATTCGTCGATCAGCTCGCGCACGGTGATGCCCGCGGGCGCGAGCTTCATGCCTGGATTCTTCACGCGGCCCGAGACCGAGAAGCTGCGCAAGCCAAAGCGCTCATTGCGGCCATGGCCCTTCCACCAGTCGGCGCCCTTCTCGACGATGTCGCGCACCCACCACAGCGTCTCGATATTGTTGATCAGCGTCGGCAGGCCGAACAGGCCGACCTGGAACGGATAAGGCGGCTTGTGCCGCGGCAGACCGCGCTTGCCCTCGATGCTTTCCAGCAGCGAGGACTCTTCGCCGCAGATATAGGCACCTGCCCCGCGCCGCAGATGCAGCGTCGGACCACCCGCGGGCAGCTTTGCGATCTCGCGCTCCAGAATTTCGCGCGCGGCCGGATATTCGTCGCGGATGTAGATGTAGATTTCGGCGGCCTCGACGACATGCGCGCCGATCAGCATGCCCTCGATGAAGCGATGCGGGTCGGTCTCGAGATAATAGCGGTCCTTGAACGTGCCGGGCTCGCCTTCGTCGCCGTTGATCGCCATCAGCCGCGGACCGGGTTCCCCTAGCACCGCGCGCCATTTGCGGCCGGTCGGGAATCCGGCGCCGCCGAGCCCGCGCAACGAGGCGTCGTCGAGCGCCTTCAAGAGATCGTCGCGCGACAATTCGCCGGAGCGCAGGCGGTTCAAGAGCTTGTAGCCACCACCGGCGACATAGGCGGCATAGTCGGTGTATTTGGGCAGGTGCGCATGGGTGTCGCCGGCCTTTGCGGTGGCCAGCACATTCGTGACCGTCGCATGATCGACGAAGTTGTGACCGACCTCGGCAGCGGGTGCGGTATCGCAACGGCCGACGCAGGGGGCGCGCACGACACGGATGCCCGGTCCAGCCTTGCTTTGCAGATCCTCCAGGAGCTTCTCGCCGCCGAGCATCGCGCAAGTCAGGGAATCGCAAACGCGGATGGTGAGCGGGGCGATATCGGACTCGCCTTCCTTCACCACGTCGAAATGCGCATAGAAGGTCGCGGTCTCGAACACTTCGGCGAAGGAGAGCTTCATCTCGTCGGCGAGTGCGGCAAGATGCGCCGCGGAGATCTGGTGATATTTGTCCTGGATCAGGTGGAGATATTCGATGAGCAGGTCGCGACGGCGCGGACGGTCGCCGAGCAGCAGCTCGATCTCATGCCCGGCGGTCGGATCGACCTGACGCCCCTTCGGGGTGGCCTTGGCGCGTCGTCGTCCCTCACCGGGATGCTCGAAGGCTCGGACCTTGTGCACGTCATCGTGGTTCATCGATTCGTCTCGATCTCGTCTTCTAGAACGGCTCCAACTCTAGCCCCTGGCATACCAGATGCCAAGCCAATTATCATGCTCGCGGAAGCAGTTAAGTGGAGCACTCAGCCCTGGATTGCGGGCGGGACCCGACCTTGCGGGTGTCCAACGCGCCAACCCATAGAACGAAGCCTGAATTGACCGGGAGATCAATAAAGGCGTCCCATGCTGCGATAGCGAAAGCCTATCGAAGCGCCCATTCCTGGACGCTCGGCCCTCTGCCATGCACTCCTTGATAGAGGGCCAGCGATGGTCGCCCACAGCACTCTACGTGTTGTCAGTCTTTTCGATCAGGAACACGATGCGGACGTCATTGCGCTCGGTGATCTCGACCTTGTCGCCGGTCTCGCGGATCAGGTTGGGAATGTCGATCACCGACAAGGGATCGGTGCAGTGAACCTCGAGCTGGTCGCCCGCGGTCAACGGCTTCAGCGCCTTGCGCGTCTTGAGCGCCGGCAGCGGGCATTTGAGCCCGGTGAGATCGAGAGTCGTCCTGGTCATCGCGGCAACATGGCGGGGCGGGCGGGCGGCGTCAACGCGTGCGGCCTCAGAGCAGGCTCGCGTAGGACAGGAAGCCGACGCTCGCGCCCGGCTCCACCCGCGTGACGTCTTCGCCGAGCTCGACGAGACCGTCGGTCTCGACCAGCGAGGACAACAGGCCTGCGCCTTCGCGCGGAAACTTGGTCACTTCGAGCGCACCGCCCTCGCCCTTGCGCAGGAAGACGCGGACATATTCGCGCCGGCCCTCCTTCTTCTTGTAGGTGAAGGCGGCGCGCACGGGGATAGCAACGATCGGTTCCGGCCGGCTGCCGGCCAGCGCGAGAACCGTCGGCCGCACCACGTGAACGAAGGTGACAAAGCTCGCGACGGGATTGCCGGGCAACCCGATCAGCGGCGTGCCGCCGATGATGCCCATCGCCACGGGACGGCCGGGCTTGATCGCCATCCGCCACAACACGAGCTTGCCGATCTCCTCGACGGCGGCCCTGACGTGATCCTCCTCGCCGGTCGAGACGCCGCCGCTGGTGACGATCAGATCATGCTGGCCCGCAACCTTCTTCAGGCCCTGTGCGAGCGTAGCGCGATCGTCGCGCAAGATACCGAGATCGGAGACCTCGCAACCGAGCCGGCGCAGCATCGCGATCAGCATGACGCGATTGGAGTCGAACAGTTGCGAGGCTCCGCGCGTCGTGCCCGGCGAAGCCAGCTCATCGCCAGTCGAGAACACCGCAACGCGGATGCGCCTGACCACGTCAAGCGATGTCAGCCCGAAGGCGGCGGCGAGCGCGACATGCTGCGGCCGCAGCCGCTGGCCGGCGAATAGCGCGAGGTGGCCCTGCGGAATGTCTTCGCCCGCGGGGCGGACATTTGCGCCGGGCTTCAATCCCGGCGGCAGCACGATCTTTCCAGCCTCATCGACGCGCACATCCTCCTGCATGAAGACGGTCCCGGCATCAGGCGGCATCGGCGCGCCCGTGAAGATGCGCAAGGTGTGGCCGGACTTGATCGGCGCTTCCGCCGCGCCACCGGCCGCGACACGGCCGTCCAACGGCAACGCCTGCTCCTCGCCTTTCGGGATATCCGCGTTGCGCACCGCGTAGCCATCGACCGCGGAGTTGGTGAAGGGCGGCAACGGCAAGGGTGCCGCAATATCCTTCGCAAGCACGCGCCCGTCGGCTTCGGTCAACGCGACCGTCTCGATATCGGCGATCGCGTTGACGCGGGCAGCGATCAGGCCGACGGCGTCGTCGACCGACATCATCGGCCCGCCAAACGCAAAACAATCGTCGGACAGTTGCGCCATCGTTCCTCGTCAGCGCGTCACGGCACTTCTCGCCACGGCCTCTTCGACCGGCATCGCCGAGCGCAACAGAAGTGCTGCGACCGCGGGGATATCGTCCAGATGGACGGTCGGCAGTCTCGTTTCAATCGGCGTGTCGGTCGCAATCCCGACAATTCCGGGATCGTCGGGGAACAGCAGCGGCTTGTTGTTGGCGGCGCGATGCACCTCGATCTTGCGATGCGGCTCGCGCTTGAAGCCTTCGACCACGACGAGATCGACCAGCGCGAGCTTTTCCAGGAGCTCCGGCAGCCGCGGCTCGCCCTCCCCGCGCAACTCATGCATCAGCGCCCAGCGCCGCTCCGAGGACACCAACACCTCGGCCGCACCGGCCTCCCGGTGCCGCCAGGAATCCTTGCCGGGCACGTCGACGTCAAAATGGTGGTGGGCGTGCTTGATCACGGACACGCGCAGGCCGTCAGCCCTGAAATGCGGAATCAGCCGCGTCAGCAGCGTGGTCTTGCCCGCACCACTCCATCCCGCAAGGCCGATTACTTTCATCACCGTTCGATCCTCATCCACGGCTCATGGCCGGTGGAACCAGCTTATCCACCGTCATTGCGAGCGA
>NZ_PPPT01000202.1 GCF_006483445.1 Bradyrhizobium guangdongense
CGCGGCCGCCATCGACGAGGTGTTGAAGCCGCGCGGCGTTGCCGTGCTGGTCGAGGCGGAGCATACCTGCATGTCGGTGCGCGGCGTCGCCAAGCATGGTGCGATGACGTTCACCAGCCGCTTCACGGGCATGTTCCGCGACAACCCGGCGGAGCAGGCCCGCTTCCTGTCCCTGGTGCGAGGCACGCGCTGATCCTCGCAAGTAACTGGCGAGGATCCTGTGTCCGCTCACTCCCACGACATCGAGGAAGGCCTCGACTTCCGGCCGAAATTCGATTCGGCCGGCCTCGTCACCTGCGTTGCGACGGATGCCGCCACCGGCGACGTGCTGATGGTCGCGCATATGAATGACGAAGCCCTGCGCAAGACCATTGCGACCGGCGAGGCCTGGTATTTCAGCCGCTCGCGCAACGCCTTGTGGCGCAAAGGTGAGAGTTCGGGTCAAACCCAGCGCGTCGTCGAGATGCGCACCGATTGTGACCAGGACGCGGTCTGGATCAAGGTCGAGCAGGTCGGGGCGGCCTGCCATACCGGCCGCAGGTCCTGCTTCTATCGCAAGGTCGAGCCCCAGGGCGGCATTGCAAGACTCGTCTTCGTCGATGCCGAGCGGCTGTTCGATCCGGACAAGGTGTACAAGACGTGATGGCGCAGCCGCGCTTGTGGTTGGCGACAAAGCCCCGGCGGACAGCCGGGGCTTTTCTGTTGCTGAATATAGAGCCGGCTCAGTACTTCGCGACCACTGGCGAGTTGAAGCGATAGACCAGCGCGGTGCTGATGGTCTGCACCCAGGGCTTGAAGGAGGGTGTCACGACGCTGAGTGCGCCGGCGGCGGGGTTGCCCGGAACAAAGGTCTCCGGGAGGCTGATGCGATCATAGAATGCGGAGCGGTACTCCGTCTTCATAAACCAGCCTGGTGCGGCTACGCCGAAGATATTGAGGCTGTTCTCGACGCCACCGCCAACGAACCAGCCGTCACGATGAAAGGAGGGCGTCGTCGTCAAGGCTACGCCACCAGGAGTCTGGAACGATTGCGTGGTTCCGGACCAGTCAGAGCCGGAATAGCCGGCGTTGACATAAGAGAGGACGTTCGGCGCTACCAGATAGCCCAATCGCACACCGACGGCGTAGCTCGTGCGCAACTTCTCCTGACCTTCGGTGCCGCTCACGAGACCGAAGAAGGGATCAGCCAGGGAGCCACGAATGTCGCCGAATTGTCCGTCAGCAAACACGCCAGCGACCCAGTTGCCGCCGAACTGGCGGTCGTAGCCGGCGCCCACCGTGCCGAACCAGCCGCTGCCGCCGTAGCGACGGTCGAGGGTGGTGATCGGAGCTCCTGCCAGGCCCGCGCTGACAAAGGCGTTGCTGTCCGCAGCCCACAATCCGCCGCCTGCGCCACCGAACGCATAGAAGCCGGTCCAGTTTGCGACTGGCACAGGCGCTTTGGTGTACAGCCGTTCAGTTGTCGCCGGCGCCATGCCGGGCGAGTTGAAGCGGTACACCAGCGACGTGCTGACGGTCTGGGTCCACGGCTTGAAAGTCACGGCCGTTCCGGTTTGGGTGCCAACGAAACCCGGGAAAATGTTGGTCTCCGGCAGCGTGGCACGGCTATAGAAGGCCGAGCGATATTCGGTCTTCATGAACCAGCCCGGCGCAGCGATGCCGAAAATGTTGAGGCTGTTCTCGACGCCACCACCCACGAACCAGCCATCGCGATGGAACGAGGGGGTCGTGCGGAAGACTGCGCCTCCTGGAAACACTCCGGTAAGTGCCGCGCCAGACCACTCCGAGCCGGTGTAGCCGGCGTTCACGTAGGAGAGGACGTTCGGCGCGACCAGATATCCCAACCGCACACCGGCAGCATAGCTCGTGCGCAGTGTCTCATCGCCTTGGTTTTGGAAGAAGGGATCGCTCAACGTGCCGCGGATTTCGCCGAACTGTCCATCGGCGAAGACGCCGGCGACCCAGTTGCTTGACTGCCAGTCGTAGCCGGCACCGACGGTTGCGAACCAGCCGCTGCCGCCGAGGCGCCCGTCACGGACAATCGTCGTACCTGGTGGAGGAAGGGCACCAAAGCCGGCAGGCGGGGGACCGATCGCAACGACACTGCTGTCCGCCGCCCACAACCCGCCGCCAGCACCGCCGAACACGTAGAAGCCGGTCCAGCTTGCGACCGGGGTTGGCGCTTTGGCGTAGGGGCGGGCCGCCAGATCGGCGGCGCACGCCGATCCGGTCATCACTGCTCCCGCGGTCAGAGCGAGCACAAACTCTTTCATCTTGAAGTCTCCAGCAAGTCCGAGGCGATTGCGCATCTTGTCCATCGCCGCAGGCTAGAGCGGGGGCGCAGGAGCCGCTTGGACAGGAGTGAAATGCGGATAGGACTGTAGGGAAGTCCGTGCAGGTTCTTTCGCGCGCGATGCAAAAATCACACAGGCGTGGCGGCACGCCGGTCCAACGAAATTCGTCATTGTCCCAACAATCCCTGTTGCTGCGGCAATGATGGCACTCGATAATCGACTCGCGAGGCCCACGAAATCCTGCCGAAGAAACTTCGGGCGACGCAGTTGCAGGAGCGCGCCTCTCATGGCCTCGGACGAACTCGATTTCAGAACCCTTCAATTCAAGTCGCCCGAGTCCCCCGACCGCAATTGGCTCGAATGGTTTCGCGACGAGTACGGCCGCCGGCTCTACAAGATCGAGATTGATCCAGCGCCCGACGCGCCGTTCCGGCTCGACGTTGCCACCCGGATGTTGCCCGACGTTGCCATCTCGCAAAGCGTTCGCTCCCCCATGCGCACGTCGCATCGTGGCGACGATAACGACGACGTCAGCATGCAGCTTCTGCTCTCGGGTCACGTCTCGATCCAGGCCGGCGGCGAGGCCCACGAGATAACTCCCGGCATGGGTGGCATCGGCCGTCATGGCACCGCGGCAACCATCGATATCCCCGCGGAGGCGAGGTTCTTGAGCATTCGCCTGCGGCGCAAATTGATCGAGCCGCTGGTCGGGAATTTCTCCGATTTGCGCGGCTTCGCCGTGCTAAAAAATACCCAGGCGTTGCGATTGCTGCTCGGCTATGTCCGCATGCTGGACACCGAAGACGCCATCGAGACGCCTGAGGCGCGCTATCTCGTCACCACGCATATTCACGACCTTGTCGCGCTCGCCTACGGTGCCACGCGCGACGCGGGAGCCGTCATCGCGGAACGCGGCAAGCGGGCGGCGCGGCTTGCCGCCGTCAAGGCCGATATCCTGGACAATCTCGCCAGCCCGCGCCTGTCGGTGACGACGTTGGCGGCGCGACATGGCGTGACGCCGCGCTATCTGCATATGCTGTTCGAGGCCGAGGGCGTGACCTATTCCGAGTTCGTGCTCGGTCATCGCCTGCTTCACGCACACCGCATGCTGAGCGATCCGCGATATGTCGGTGTGGCGCTCAATTCCATCGCGCTTCAGGTCGGCTTCGGCGATCTGTCCTATTTCAATCGGACCTTCCGCCGCCGCTTCGGCGCGTCGCCGACACAGGTGCGCGCGGCGTCCCGCGCCCCGGAATGACCGGGGGGACGACCCGGGAAGTTCTTAACCCCGCATTAACCATAGCTGTCCCAGGGTGACACGACAGGGCGCCGAATTGCCGGCGCCGCCAACGCGCTTGCGGCACCATCATGTCGGTCGACAATTCAAGTGCCACGCTGACGGCCAATATCGATCCGTCGCGGGCGCGTGTTGCCGGGGCGATCAAGCAGGCCTCCAGCCGCACCGGCGTCAGCTTCGAATACATGTTGACGACCGCGAAGATGGAATCCGATTTCAACCCGACCGCGGGCGCCTCGACCTCGTCGGCGCACGGGCTCTACCAGTTCATCGACCAGACCTGGCTCGGCACGGTGAAGGAGGCGGGCGGCAGGCTCGGCTACGGCAGCTATTCCGACGCCATCACCAAAACGTCGTCCGGCAGCTACACCGTTTCCGACTCGTCGATGAAGCGCTCGATCATGAAGCTGCGCGACGATCCGCAGGCCGCCTCCGACATGGCCGCGGTGCTGACGCAGTCCAACAGTTTCAAGCTCACCGGTCTGCTCGGCCGCCGTCCGAGCGACAGTGAAATGTACATGGCGCATTTCATGGGCGTCGGCGGCGCGGCAAAACTGATCGCGAATGCCGAAGACAATCCGCGCGCGACCGCTGCGCGGCTGTTTCCCAATGCCGCCGCGGCCAACCGCTCGATCTTCTACGACAAGAGCGGCGGCGCGCGCAGCGTCTCCGAAGTCTATTCCGTGCTGTCCTCGCGCTACGCCAGCGCGGCAAATTCCAAGGCGACGCGCACCGCCATGGCGCTCTATGGCGACACGCCGTCGACGACGCAGGTGGCGAGCGCAAACGCCGTGCCGGCGACTGCGCCCGTCATCGACAACGCCGCCTATCTCCAGACCTTTCCGAGCACGACCGCGCGCGCGGTGACGCCGGTCACCGCGCCGCAAGCCACGACGGTCGCCGATAATTCGACCGCGAGCACGCCGGTGTTCCGCTCGATCTACCAGCCCGGCGACACCAGCCAGCCGGTGTCGACGACCGTGCAGAAACTCTGGGGCAACAACGCCTCGCTGACCTCGGTCGCATCCGCGACCTCGGTCGCGAGCGCGACGCCCGAGGTCCGTCCGCCGCAACCGCTCGACCTGTTCAGCGATCGCAGCGGCACCTTTAGCTGACGCTGGTCTCGCGCGCGGCTTTCAGCCCTTAACAAAACGTCAATAAAACCAGTTGGTTATGGTGAACGCTTTGTTAAGCGTCGTAGTTTATTTTGTCTTGCAGGTGACGAGCGTCACCGTTTCGTTGTCGTTGCGTAGGCCGGAAGCAGCATGATTGTTCGGCAGTTCATCAATTGGATCAGGACGGCCTCGGCGGGTGAGCGGGCCGAAGCGACGCGGGCATTGGCCCGTGCCTGGTTGATCTCGGATCTCTCGTCAGACGACCGCATCGCGGCCGAAGGCGCGCTCTTGATGCTGCTCGACGATCCCTCGTCCCTGGTGCGCCAGGCGATGGCGGAGGCGTTTGCGCGCAGCACCGACGCGCCGGCGGCGATCGTGCAGGCGCTCTCGACAGACCAGCCCTCCGTCGCGTTGCCCGTGCTCGAACATTCGCCGCTGTTGATCGATGCCGACCTCGTCGACATCGTCGCGACCGGCGATGGTGAGGTGCAATGCGCGATCGCCCGCCGCATCGTGCTGCCGGCGTCAGTCTGCGCCGCGATCGCCGAGGTCGGCTGCGCCGCCGCAGCGCTCGAGCTGATCGAAAATCCCTATGCCGAGCTCGCGCCGTTCTCCTGGGACCGCATCGTCGAGCGTCACGGCCATCTGGCCGCGATCCGCGAAGCGATGCTGGTGCTGGAGGATCTCCCCGCAGCGACGCGCGCCGCGCTGGTCGCAAAGCTGTCCGATACGCTCGCCCAGTTCGTGGTCGCCCGCAACTGGCTGAGCGCCGACCGTGCCGAGCGCGTTGTGACCGAAGCGCGCGACCGCTCCACCATCAACATTGCCGCACGCTCGCGCGGCGAGGAGATGCAAGGCCTCGTGCACCATCTGCGCGCGACCTCGCAGCTCACCGCAGGCCTGATCCTGCGCGCGCTGCTCTCGGGCAATCGCGAGCTGTTCGACGCGGCGCTGGCTGAACTGTCCGACCTGCCGCTGGCGCGCGTTTCCGCGCTGCTGCACGACCGCGGCGGCGCCAGCCTGCATGCGCTCTTGCGCCGCGCCGGCTTCCCGGAATCGACCTATGCCGCGTTCCAGGTCGCGCTCGATGCCTGCCACGAGAACGGCTTCGTCGACAGCCATGACGGTGCCGCGCGGCTGCGCCGGCGCATGGTCGAGCGCGTGCTGACCCATTGCGAGACCGATCGCGGCGCGACCGAGCCGCTGCTGATTCTGCTCCGGCGCTTTGCGACCGAATCCGCGCGCGAAGAAGCAAGGCTGTTCTGCGACGAGCTCGCCGCGGAAGAGACGATCGTGCGCTACGATCTGGCGGCTGCGTAGCGAACGCGCACGGTGCCGTAGGTGCCGTAGGGTGGGTTAGCTTGGCGGATGCGCGAAGCGCAGCCCGCAAGGCGTAACCCGCCACTTCTGTTTCCGCGGAAAGAAAAGAGGTGGGTTACGCCAGCGGACCGCGCTTTGCGCGGCCACGTGCTAACCCACCCTACGGCAGCGTGCCCGCTACTCCCCCGGCACGATGCTCGGCGCCAGCACCGCTTCGAGATGCTCGGGGCGATCGCGGTTCACATGCGCGAGATATTCGTCGGCGACCTTGCGCAGGCGGCGGCTCAGCTCGCTGCCGACGGAGATGCTGTCGAGCTTGGTGTTCTCGCTCACGATCGCCTGGATGGCGTTGATGTGGTGCGAGAACAGTTCGGCCGGCACTTTGGCGAGATCGGGCGCGTGCTCGACGACGCGGCACAGGCTCTCGGCAATGACGGCGGCGGACGGATAGCCGAACGTCGCGGCATCGCCCTTGATGTCGTGCGCGGCGCGAAACAGCTCGTCGCGCGCATCCTTGGTGAAGCCGACCTTCTGTACGGCCGCGTAAGCCGTCACCAGCCGGCCGGCTTCGATCGCCATCCAGTCCTTGAACTCGCCGGACAGGCCGGCAAGGGCCTGCTCGGCGCGTCCGACCGGATCGTCCATGTCTTTTTCCTCGACCCGGCGCAGCACCTTGCGCAGCGGATTGGGCTGCGTGATGACGTGATGGGTGGGGAAGGCCTTGACCTCGATGTCCCGTGCGCTGTTCTTGGCCATGATGCCTCCTCGAGGCTTGACGATGTCGGCTAGATGGACGATCGCGCCTTGTCGAGCAGCGAGGGCTGTTGCATCACCTCGTGCTTTTCGCCGACGCGGCGTTCGGGGCCCATATAGGCGGAGTTAGTGTTGCGGCGCCGGTCCGGGCCAAAGTAGGTTTTGGTCTTGATGAAGGGCCGGGGGCTCGCGACCACGTTGAGGATGCGCTGATAGAGGCCCTTTGCCGAGATCGGCTTTGCCAGAAATTCGGTGACGCCGGCATCGCGCGCGACTGTGACGCGGCGCTTCTCGGAATGGCCGGTCAGCATGATGATCGGCGCGTAGGGGTTACCCTTGGATTCCGGCTGGCGGATCATTTGCGCGAGCTCGAGCCCGTCGAAGATCGGCATCGCCCAGTCGGTGATGACGATGTCGGGCACGTAGTGGCTGTACATTTCCAGCGCAGTCGCGCCGTCCTCGGCCTCGTAGACTTCGCGCGCGCCGAAGGAGTGCAGCAGCGTCCGCAGGATGCGGCGCATGTGCGGATTGTCGTCGCAGACGAGGAAGCGCAGCTTGTTGAAATCGATGCGGAACATGACGCCCAGGCCAAGCGGTAGA
Source organism: Bradyrhizobium guangdongense (assembly GCF_006483445.1). Classification (GTDB taxonomy): domain Bacteria; phylum Pseudomonadota; class Alphaproteobacteria; order Rhizobiales; family Xanthobacteraceae; genus Bradyrhizobium; species Bradyrhizobium guangdongense_A. The sequence continues at coordinate 7,380 of NZ_PPPT01000202.1, forward strand.
CTTCGTTAACCATATCGCGCCCGGGGTTAACGAAGCGTTGCCAGACGAGGCGCCGGCGCAATCATGCTCGCCAGTCGCTTGTCGTAATCTCGCCATTTTTTATCGTAAAACAATAAAAATATTCAGTGAGACGGGGAATTCTCCAATGAGCGTGATTGCCTTTCCCTATCCGGCGCCGGCGCAACCCAATCGTCTGCGGCGGATTGGCCGCTTCGTCGCGGTCGGTTCGATCGTCTGCGCCGGGGTTGCGGTGATCGGCGTGCCTGTTCTCTGGTCGAGCGAAGATCTGGTCCGGCAATGGGTGCTCACCCAGACGCCGCTGGGATCGCGGCCCTTCACGCTCAATCTCGACACGCGCATCTCGGGTGCTGCGATCAGCCTGCTCGGATTGGCGCCGGTGATCTTCTGCCTGCTGCAGCTTGCGGCGCTGTTCTCGCGCTTCGCGCGCGGGGAGGTGTTCGTCGACGCCAACGCCGCGCGTATCCGCCGGATCGGCATCGCGCTGATCGCCAACACCTTGCTGTCGCCGCTCGTCCAGATGCTCACCACCATCAACCTGACGCGGGCCAATAGTCCCGGCCAGATCGTGGTGCAGTTCGGCTTCGAGCTTTCGCATGTGCTGTCGGTCTTGAGCGGCCTCGCGCTCATCGCCTTCGCCAGCATCATGACCGAGGCGGTGCGCCTGTGGCACGACAACAGCGAGATCATCTGACATGCCGATCATCGTCAATCTCGACGTCATGCTCGCCAAACGCAAGATCCGCTCGCGCGAGCTCGCGGCGCGCATCGAGCTCACCGAGGCGAATGTCTCCCTGCTGAAGTCGGGCAAGGTCCGCGGCATCCGCTTCGACACGCTGGAGAAGATCTGCGCCGCGCTCGACTGCCAGCCCGGCGATATCCTGGAATACGTTCCGGATAGCGCTGACGATGCCGAGCCGCGTGCAGCGCCGCGCCGGTCGGCCTGAGCGCACGTCGTATCCCGCAACAGTTTCGACATGGAGACGCCTGCGATGGTTCGCTGGCCGCAATTGCTTGCGTGCGCGCTTGCGCTGGTTCTGTCCGGTTGCGGCTCGGTGCCGCTGACGTCGATCGCGCCGCTGGCCCGGATCGATGCGAAGACGACCGATCTGTCGATACTGCGCGTCGCCGTGCAACTACCCGACGCGCTGCGGCCGCGCGCCGGCGGGGTCAAGCTCGACGTGGTGGTCAAGGTGACGGGGGAGCCCGAAATCAAGACGAGCTTTGCGATGACGGAGGTCTCGGACGCACGGGAGCGCGGCGCGCTGCCGGCGCCGCCCGCGGGAGCGTCGAGCACCATCTATCGCCTGTCGCCGGGCGATGCGGCGCGCTTCGATGCGCTACGTGCCTCGGTGCTCGAGCAGAGCGGGAAGGGCAGGAAGGGGTCGATGGGGCTGGGCGTGGCGGCCCGCGAGTTTTGTCGTGCGGGCGAGGGGCCGTCGGCGCGGCTGCCGGTGACGATCTACCTGATGACCTCGGAGACGCGCAGCTTCGTTCCGGTCGTCAGAGACTTCGACGTGCTCGGCGATCCCGCTTTGGCCGGCGGGCTTGCCTCGCTCGATACATGCAAGCCGTGACGGCGGGGACAAACGGTTATTCGCCTCAATGGCTGAACTGCTCGCGCAGGATCCGCTCTTCCAGGCTGTGCCCGGGGTCGAACAGCATGCGCATCGAAATGGTCCGGTCGGACAGCACCTCGACGCGGCAGACGTCGCGCACCTCGTCATGATCGGCCGCGGCTGCGACCGGACGCTTGTCGGCTTCGAGCACCTCGATGACGACGAAGGCCCGGTTCGGCAGCAGCGCGCCACGCCAGCGGCGCGGCCGGAAGGCGCTGATCGGCGTCAGCGCGAGCAGCGCCGCGTTGATCGGCAGGATCGGACCTTGGGCGGACAAATTGTAGGCGGTCGAGCCCGCGGGTGTCGCGACCATGATGCCGTCGGCGCTGAGCTCGGGCATGCGCTCGTGTTCGTCGATCAGGATTCTGAACCGCGCGGCCTGGTTGGTCTGCCGGAATAGGGCGACCTCGTTGATGGCGTGGTGGAGATGCACGGTGCCATGCATGTCGGTGGCCCGCATCAGAAGCGGATGGATCACCGATTCATGCGCGGCCTCGAGCCGGCCGCGCAGATCGTGGGTCGAATATTCGTTCATCAGGAAGCCGACCGTGCCACGGTGCATGCCGTAGATCGGCTTTCCCGTGCGCATGTTCCGGTGCAGCGTCTGCAGCATCAGGCCGTCGCCGCCGAGCGCGACGACGACGTCGGCCTTGTCGGGCTCGCAATTGCCGTAAGTCCCGGTGAGCTGCGCGAACGCAGCCTGCGCCTCGGTGCCCGGGCTGGCGACGAAGGCGATCCGGTCGTATCGCGGGGACTTGGTCATGGGCTCGCGGGCACGCTTGGCTCGAGGGGAGGGCGCGGACGGTCGTCTATAGACCTCCGGGGCCATTGTCGAGGATGACCGGTCCCGAACGCAAACGGGCGGCCGTGAAATCGACCGCCCGTCTGGATTCAGGGTAAAAAAGTCCCGATTGAGGTCAGTATTTGGCGACGACCGTGCCGCCCGGGTTGAAGCGATAGTTCACGCCGACGGTGGTGACGAAGCCCTGATGTTTCAAATCGACGAGCTCGCCCGCGAGCGAATAGCGCTGGGTCCCGATGTCGTAGTAGTTGGTCTCCGACCGCACGGTCCAGTTCTTGGCAAGCGCGAATTCACTGCCGAACCCGAGCGTCCAGCCCACCTTGGTCTGGGTGTCGTTGGCACCGCAGTTGAGCAGGAAGACGTTATTCGGTCCGGTGTTGCAGGAGCCGAGCAGTTTTGTGTTGGCGAAGGCGATACCGCCGCGCCCGTAGATGATCGAACGATCCCAGAAGGCGTAGCCGACGCGGCCCGTGGCGGTGCCGATCCAGTTCACCCAGGCTTCGCAGGTGGCGTCGATGTTCGGGCAGGCGCGCGCGCCATGTGCGTTGGTGGCGTTGATGTTGCCTTCGACGCCGAACACCCACTTGCCACGCTGCCAGTCGTAACCGGCCTGGATGCCGCCGAGACCGCCGGCATAGCGGGGATTAGTGCTGGTGCCGGCTGCGACGAAGTCCCAGGCGGTTCGGCCGGTGAGGATGCCGGCGCTGCCGCCGATGAAGAAGCCGTTCCAGTCATAGGGCGTGACGACTGCGACCGGTGCCTTCACGGGAGCCTTGGCGTACATCGGCGTGGGCGAGATCATTTCCGGCGTGAACTGGTAGCGGATGCCGCCGTTCAGGCTGTAGCCCTCGATGTTCGAGCCGTTGCGATAATCGGCGCGCAGATAGCCGAGCAGGCCGGTGCCGACGACCTGTCCCGAGACGCCGACGCCGATCTGGCCATAGGTGCCGATATTGGTCGAGGAGATCTGGCCAGCACCGGACAGCAGGTTCAGCGGAACCGGCAGGCCGGCGTTGTCGAACGACGAGGAGATCGCGCCCTGGAATTCGTGGTAGACGCTGGCGATCGCAAAGGGCTGCCAGACCATGTTGCCCGACGCGATGGTGGTGCCGCCGCGGACGCTCAGGCGTCCGAGCTGGCTGTTGATGTCGCTGACGTGGAGCGTGCCGGGCAGGGTGAGGCCGGTGCCGGTCACGAGGGTGCCCGTGACCGTGAGCGGATCGACCTTGACCTTGGACACCACGATGCCAGCCGACGGCTCGATGAACCAGTTGTTCTGGAGCGGCATGTTGTAGCCGACATTGCCGCTGAAGGCGATGCCGCGAGCGTCGAGCTTCTGGCTGTACAGGCCGCTGACGAGGGGGTCGTTGAGCGAGTTCTGGTAGTAGTCGCCGCGGAGCTGGCCGTCCACGAAGAAGCCGCCCTTTGTGATGGCGACGTACATGCCGGCGAACGGCACCTGCAGATTGTCCTCGAAGGTGCCGCCGAGCGGATTGAGCGCACCCGCCGACGACTTGTCGCGGGCGCGCGCGCCGAGATAGCCGACGGTCGAGCCGACGTGGACGTTGAAGCCGTTCCAGTTCAGGCGCGCGATATCCGTGCCGGCCTGCACGCCGGCGAATTGAAGGCTGGTCGAGTTGTTGCAGGTGATCGTGCCAGGCACGGGAACGCCGACGACCGAGATGTTCGTCGTGGTGCTGGTGCTCTTGGTGGTGATGTCGCCACCGATCGCGCGTGCCCAGACGCCGCCGCCTTCCTGATTCGGCTTGGGATTCGGCGGCGCACTGACGAACGCGCTGCCTTGCGTGAGGAAGGCGGTGTTCGCGGTGTTGATCGCCGAAATCAGCGAGTTGACTGCGCCACCCGAGGCAAACGGCAGGAGGGGAGACAGTGCTGCGCCCAAGCCAGTGCCCGTACAGTCGGCCATGGCAGCCGGCGACGCACCGAGTGCTGCCACCACCACGACGCTGGCAAATCCCGTCCGCCCCAGGCGGGTCCCTGCCAAGAATTTCATTGCAGTCTCCAATCGAAAAAGAATCGGCGCGCCTACGCGAAACAATTAGAAACAAGGCTATTGCAGATGTGCAGCGCTCGAAAAGGACGATCGAGCCGGTTCCCTGTGGTCGGCCGCGGATTTTGTGTGCGCTGTACCACGGCCGCCACATGCGGCGGGATGTCGCGGCCATTCACCCGATGGGGTTGTGATGTCGATCACGTTGCCCGCCCGATGCACGGGATACCGTTGCAGGAAGCTCTTTCGGCGCATTGATCGCGCGCGGCCGCGAAGATAAACTTCGGTCAAACTTAGCGAATTTTCGGGCGGGCAGCGTACGATCCTTACGTCCAGCGGAGATGAGGATCTGTGCGGCGCTATGCGCCCGGCATGGAATTTTTGATGATCAGGCGCCTTATCGCACTGGCGGCGAGAATCGGCGGGGCCATTCTGTTCATGGCCCTCGTGACCGATTCCGCTTTTGCCGAGCGGCGGGTGGCGCTGGTCGTCGGCAACTCGACCTACCAGTCGGTTCCGCAACTGCCCAATCCGTCGCGCGATGCGAGCTCGGTCGCAAAAATGTTTCGCGACGCCGGCTTCGACACGGTCGAGACGCTGATCAATGTCGGCAATCTCGAGTTCAAGCGCGCCATCCGCAAGTTCGAGGCCACGGCCGATCAGGCCGATATTGCCGTTGTCTATTACGCCGGCCACGGCCTCGAGATCGGCGGCACCAATTACCTGATCCCGGTCGATGCGCGGCTGGCAAGCGACCGCGACGCCGACGACGAGGCGATCCCGCTGGAGCGGCTGGTCTCCTCGGCGGACGGCGCCAAGAGGCTGCGCCTGGTCATTCTGGATGCCTGCCGCGACAACCCCTTCGTCACCACCATGCGGCGCGAGCGCCGCAACACCGTGAGCCGCGCGGTCAGCGGCGGTCTCGGCAAGGTCGAGCCGACCTCGACCGACACGCTGATCGCCTACGCGGCGAAGGCAGGCTCGACGGCCGACGATGGCGACGGCGAGCACTCGCCGTTCACGACGTCGGTCTTGAAAAATCTCCCGGTGCCCGGCCTCGACGTCCGCCTGGCCTTCGGGCGGGTGCGCGACGAGGTGCTGAAGGCCACCGGCAACCGCCAGGAGCCGTTTGTCTATGGTGCGCTCGGCGGCGGCACCATTTCGCTCGTACCGGCACCCGCGGTGCCGCAGGAGCAACCTGTCAGCGACGTCAAGGCCGACTTCGACCTGGTGCAGAAGATCGGCACCAAACGGGCGTGGGAAGTGTTCCTCGCGACGCATCCGACCGGCTTCTATGCCGAGCTCGCCCGCGCGCAGATGGAGGCGCTCGGCAACCAGCCGCAGGCGCCGCCTGCGAACGTCCAGGTCGCGGCCTATCCGCAGGCCCCGCAGCCGCCGCGCGACGTGCCCCCGACCAGGGAGCAGATCGAGTGGGACAAGATCAAGGACAGCGTCGACATTCCCGTGCTGCAGCGCTTCGTCAAGCGCTTCCCCGATGCGCCGCTCGCGATCACCGCGCAGCAGCGCATCGACATGTTGAAACAGGCGATTCAGGAGCGCGAGGACAAGGCCCGCGCCGATCGCGAAGCCGCGCGCGTTGCCGCCGAAGAGGTCAGGCGCAAGGCCGATCAGGAGAAGGCCGAGCTCGCCGCCCAGAAGAGGCGCGAGGACGATGAGCGCCGCGCACGCGAAGCCGAGGCGGCGGAGAAGGCGAGGGCGGCTGTGGCCGCCGCTGCCGCCGAGAGGAAGCGCCAGGACGATGAGAAGCGGGCCGCAGCCGCCGAGGCCGAGCGGCAGGCCAAGGCCGCGGAAGCCGAACGCAAGGCGCTCGAAGCCAGGCAGCGCGCCGAGCAGGCCGAGCGCGACAAGGTTGCTGCGGAGGCTGCTGCCGCAAAGGCCGCGGCTGAGAAGCAGGCCAAGGACGCCGAAGAGGCGCGCAAGCGCGCCGAGATCGCCGCCAATCAGGCCAGCGCCGCCGAGAAGAAGCGGCTCGAGGACGAGCGCCGCGCGGCGGCCGCCGAAGCCGACCGGCTCGCCAGGCAGTTGGAGGCCGAACGCAAGGCCCAGGACGCCAAACAGAAAGCCGAACAGGCCGAGCGTGACCGGGTCGCCGCGGAAGCCGCCGCAGCCAAGGCTGCTGCCGACAAGCAGGCGCGCGAGGCCGACGAGGCCCGCAAGGCGGCCGAACTCACCGCGAGCAAGGAGGCCGTCTGCAAGAGCGAGCAGGGCAAGCTCGATTCGATCATGCTGAAGGGGAGTGAAGGCACCGGCCTCGACGATCTCAAGACGTTCTCGAGGACCGTGAGCTGCGACCGGCTCGGCCCGGTC
>NZ_PPPT01000203.1 GCF_006483445.1 Bradyrhizobium guangdongense
GCGCCGAGAAGATCGGCGAGGTCGAGAAATCAGGCACGCTCCAGACCATGATCGAGAGCCTGGCAAAGATCCCGCTGGAGTTCTCGCCCGGCGAGTCCTGGAACTACTCGGTTTCGACCGACGTGATCGGCTATCTCGTCGGCAAGATCTCGGGCATGCCGTTCGAGCAGTTCCTGAAGCAGCGCATCCTCGATCCGCTCGGCATGACGGACACCGACTTCCACGTGCCGGCATCCAAGGCGCATCGTCTCGCGGCCTGCTACTCGGCCGATCCCGGTGGCGGGATGACCTTCCACGCCGGCCAGCGCCGCGAGGGCCTGACGCTGCAGGACGACCCGGCCAAGAGCTCGTTCCTCTCGCCGCCCGACTTCATCTCCGGCGGCGGCGGGCTCTGCTCGACGATGGCCGACTACCTCACCTTCTGCCGTGCGTTGCTCAACGGCGGCGAGCTCGGCGGCGTCAGGTTGATCGGGCCGAAGACGCTGGCGCTGATGACGACCAACCACATTCCGGGAGGACGCGACCTGCCGGAAGTCTCGCGCTCGCTGTTCTCCGAGGCGAGCTATAACGGCATCGGCTTCGGCCTCGGCTTTGCGGTGACGATGCGTCCCGCGGAAACGCTGATCGCGGGCAGCCCCGGCGAATACGCCTGGGGCGGCGCAGCCACGACCTCGTTCTTCATCGATCCGGCCGAGGAGCTGATCACGATCCTCATGACCCAGGTGCTGCCGTCCAGCGCCTATCCGATCCGTCGCGAGCTGCGCAGCATGGTCTACGCCGCGATCAGCGAGAGCAATCTGTAAGGAACGAACGATCCCGCGGCCGCGCCGCGGGATCGCTCACTTCAGCATCTCCGGCACGATCAGGCGCGGCAGGAACAGCGACACGCTCGGCCAGACGATGAGGGCCGCGAGCACGAGCAGCATCGGCACCAGCATGATCGCGGTGTCCTTTATGGCATAGCGCAGCCGTACGCCCGCGACCGCGCAGGCGATCATCAGGCACAATCCATACGGCGGCGTCACCAGGCCGAACGCCAGCGACACGATCGAGATGATCGCGAACTGAACCGGGTGCAGGTCGACGGACTTGGCCAGAGGCTCCAGCACGGTGCCGACGATGATGATCGCCGGAATGGCGTCGAGGAAGCAGCCCACGACCAGGAAGCAGAACGCGATGAAGAAGCCGGCAGCAATCGGCCCCATCCCCCAGGTCGAGACGTTGGCCAGAAGCTCCTGCGGAATCTTGTAATAGGCCAGCAGCCAGCCGAACGCGCTCGCGGTGCCGACACAGAACAACGCGACACCGGCGAGGCGTCCGGTATCGAGCAACGCCCGGTACAGTTCGCGGATGCCGGTCTCGCGATAGAAGAACGTCGACAGCGCCACGGAATAGAGCACCGCGACACAGGCGGATTCGGTTGCGGTGAACCACCCGAGCAAAATGCCGCCGACGATGATGAACGGCGTCATCAGCGCCGGTATGGATTTCCAGATCGCGCAGCGAAGGTCCCGCCAGGTTTCCTTCGGGTAGGTCGGATATCCACGCCGCGTTGCGTAGATATGCACGGTCGCCATCTGGGCACCGGCGATCAGGAGGCCCGGCACGATGCCGGCGAGATACATCGCGGCGATCGAGGTCGAGATCAACCCGCCCCACACGATCATCAGGATCGACGGCGGGATGATGACGGCCAGCACGGCCGAGACCGCGGTGATCGCGATGGAGAACGAGAGGTCGTAGCCTTCCTTGGTCTGGGCATCGATAAAGATTTTTGACTGGCTCGCCGCGTCCGCCGTCGAGGAGCCGGAGATGCCCGCAAAGAACACCGAGAGCACGACGTTGATCTGCGCCAGCGAGCCCGGCCAGTGTCCGACCATCGAGCGCGACAGCGCGACGAGCCGGTCGGTGATGCCGCCGATGCTCATGAGGTTGGCGGTCAACAGGAAGAACGGCACCGCCAGCAGGATGAATGAATTGTAGGCGTTGAACGTCTCCTGCGCGAGCGTCATCAGCGACAGATGCGGCTCGATGATCAGGATCGGAACGCAGGCAAGACCGAGCGCGAAGGCAACCGGCACGCGGATGACGAGCAGGCCGACGAAAACCCCGAACAGGACCGCGGCGGCCTGTCCGGCAGACAAGACATTCCCGCTCATCGCTTCGCCCCAACCAGAATCCGCATTTCATCGAGTATCTGTTCGCCCGCAAACACGATCCACGTCACGCCCGCCACCGGCCAGGCGATGTGGATCAGCCAGAGTGGCAGGTCGGCCAGCTCTGACGTCCTGTTCCACGCAAACCTCGTGAATTCGGTGCCGGCCGTCACGAACACGATCGCCAAAGCGAGCACGCCGAGGCGCGCGAGGATTCGCACCAGAGCTTCCGAGCGCCGCGACAGGTCGGGCCAGACGTCGACCTCGAAATGCTGCGACTCCCTTATGCCGACCATGGCGCCGATCATGATCGTCCAGATGAACAGGAAACGCGCCATCTCCTCCGTCCAGATGTAGGAGGGAATGAACGGCGTGTAGCGCGAGATGATCTGCAACGTCACCGGAATGACGAGAATGCCGAGGCAGGTCGCCAGCAGGAATTCCAGCAATTTCGCATAGGCCGCCGTCGCTCGGCGCCACAGCGACGGGTTCGACTCAACAGGCATTTCGGTCATCGGAGCTCCGCGGGCGGGCAATCATCACCAAAGGGGCAAGCCGCGAGGCTTGCCCCAACATGTCGTCGATCGGCTTGAAGCCTTCAAACTCGGAGCCGTCAGGCGACGTTGATCTTCTCGAAGATGCCCTCGGCGCCGATTTCCTTGGCGTAGGTGGCCATCACGGGATCGGCGAGCTTCTTCATGGCGTCGCGCTCCTCGAACGGGACACGCTTGAGCTTGCCGGCCTTCTCCAGCGTGTCGAGCTTGACGACCTCCTCGCTCGACTCCAGTTGACGGCCGTAGTCGCCCGCCTCCTTGCCGGCCTTCATGATCGCGTCCTGCAGATCCTTCGGCAGGGTCTTCAGCGTCTTCACCGAGAAGCAGATCGGCCGGATCGAGACCGCATGCTGGGTCAAATTGAGATGCGGGGCGACTTCGTAGAACTTCATCGCCTCGACGCCGGCCGCCTCGTTTTCGCCGGCCGAGATCACGCCGTTCTGGATCGCGTTGTAGATCTCGTTATAGGCGATGACCGTCGGGCTCATCCCGACCGCCGCAAAGGTCTTCGACCAGATCGGCGCGCCCTGCACGCGCACCTTGAGGCCCTTGAGATCGGCGAGGTTCTTGAGCGGCTTGTTGGCGAAGATGTTGCGGATGCCGCCGCCGGCATAGCCGATCAGCACGACCTCGGCCTTGGCCGCGACTTCATCGGCGATCGGCGCCAGAATGCCCGCTTCGACGACCTTGTTCATGTGGTCGATGCCCTTGAACACGAAGGGCGCGTCGATGAACGGAGCGGCCTTGGCGAAGGTCGACATATGCGCCGGCGAGACGATGCCGTAATCCACCGCTTTGCCCTGCGACATGTACTCGAAGTATTGCTTCTCGAGGCCGAGCGAGGAGTTTCGGTGCAGCGTGAAGTTGATCGGCTTGCCGTAATACTTCTTCACCAGCTCTTCGAACCGAAGCAGCGCCCGGTTGAAGGCGTGGTCGTCGTTGAACTGGACCGCGCCGTTCAGTGTGACCGGCGCCTGCGCCCTGAGGATCGTCGGCATGCCAATCGCAGCAGTGGTCGCACCTAGCCCAGCGAGAAATGATCGTCGCTTCATCGTCTCTCTCCCTTTGATGCCCCGCCCCTGTACCGGGCCGTGAGCGCGGCCGATATGCGGCCTGCGTGGAGGGAGCGTATGAAAAACGTCGCTTGGACGGAAGCTATTTCAGCCGTAACGGGCACCGGTACTCTTCGTCGCAGGCAAAATGATTGGCAATCTGCTGCACTGCAACTCGCGCCACCCCACTTGCGCGATCGTCATAAAATGGCGGCTCGT
>NZ_PPPT01000204.1 GCF_006483445.1 Bradyrhizobium guangdongense
CGAGCGCGAACAGGAAGCCGATCAGCAGCTCTTTTGCGCGCCCGGTATATTCGGCGGCATCGCCATTGACCGAGGTGTTCGACCAGAGGTGACGGCGGATATCGGTGACGAGCCAGAAGCGGTAGAAGCCGAAGGTGACGAGCTCGAGCGCCGCGCCCTTGGAGACGAGGCGCGTGAACGCGCGGCGATCGCCCGTGAAGTCGATCCCCGCCGGCGGCAGCGGTGGCGGCGTAATCGGCTGGGGTGGACCGACCGGGGTCCATTGAAAATCATTCACGGATCAACCTCGAATGGCACGCGAATCCTGACAAAACTATAGAGATTGGTCGGTTGTCAGGCCATGCCGGTTCGAGTCCGTAGCAGGCGAGTGTGACCTGCCCAACACCTGGGTTCACCGGCGCCACGTCTTCGACCAACCCCGCAGACGTGATGTGATAAGCCGCGCTGTGGCAAAACTCGCCCTTGCCCCGGCGCACGCAAACGGTTGTAATTGCACCCCAAAATACCGCAGCGCAGAATATCGAAAAATCGCGCGCGACGTCAGGGAGAGAGCCGGTCATGCATGGCACTATTGAAAGCGCCGCGAAGCTCGACGCGTTGCGCGAACGCGCCTCGTCGCTGCCGCTGGAACAATTCGATCCCGGCGATCCCGAATTGTTCAGGACCGATACGTTCTGGCCCTATTTCGACCGGCTGCGCCGCGAAGATCCCGTACACTATTGCAGGGACTCGATGTTCGGACCGTATTGGTCGGTGACCAAGTACAACGACATCATGGAGATCGAGACCAATCATTCGGTGTTCTCCTCGGCCTCTTCGCTCGGCGGCATCACCATCCGCGACATCGATCCGGACCTGCGCCGCGAGAGCTTCATCTCCATGGACCCGCCGCGCCATGCCGCCCAGCGCAAGACCGTGGCGCCGATGTTCACGCCGACGCATCTGGACGAGCTCGCCAATGCGATCCGCGCGCGCTCCGCCGAATGCCTCGATCATCTGCCGCGCGGCGATGTCTTCGACTTCGTCGATCAGGTCTCGATCGAGCTCACCACGCAGATGCTCGCGGTGCTGTTCGACTTTCCCTGGGCGGACCGCCGCAAGCTGACGCGCTGGTCCGATGTCGCCACCACCATTCCCGGCCCTGATGGCCTCGTCGCCACCGAAGAGGAGCGACAGGCGGAGCTCGTGGAATGCGCCGAGTATTTTGCGCGGCTCTGGAAGGAGCGCGCGAACCAGCCGCCGAAGAGCGATCTGCTCTCGATGATGGCCCACGGCCCGGCGACCCGCGACATGGACGCCAAGAATTTTCTCGGCAATCTCATTCTGCTGATCGTCGGCGGCAACGACACCACCCGCAACACCATGTCGGGCTCGATCCACGCGCTGAGCCAGCATCCGGACCAGTACAGGAAGCTGCGCGAGAACCCGGCACTGATCGACAGTTTCGTGCCCGAAGTGATCCGCTGGCAGACGCCGCTCGCCCATATGCGCCGCACCGCACTCGCCGATTTCGAGTTCCGGGGCAAACAGATCAAGAAGGGTGACAAGGTCGTGATGTGGTACGTCTCGGGCAACCGCGACGAGGAGGCCATCGAGCGGCCCTACGAATTCATCATTGACCGCGCGCGGCCGCGGACGCATCTGTCGTTCGGCTTCGGCATCCACCGTTGCGTCGGCCTGCGGCTCGCCGAGCTGCAGCTCAAGATCATCTGGGAAGAGATTTTGAAGCGCTTTGACCGGATCGAGGTGGTCGGCGAGCCGAAGCGGGTCTATTCGAGCTTCATCAAGGGTCTTGAAACCCTGCCGGTGAAGATTGCGGCGTGAGACGCAGCTATCTTATAGTATATAACATCAGGGATTTGCGACGACGCCTTCCCCCGCATGCGGGGCGCACGAACACACTGGAGCGACAGCCATGAACATCCAAACTCCGCTCAAGGTGGACAGGACTGAGCGCATGCGCCGCGCGCGCGAGGAGGCCTATGCGACGCCGCTGGACAAATTCCATCCCGGTGCGCCCCGCCTGTTCCAGGACGATACGCTGTGGCCGTGGTTCGAGCGGCTGCGCAAGGAAGAGCCGGTGCATTACTGCACCAACGCGCCGATCGAGCCCTATTGGTCGGTGGTGAAATACAACGACATCATGCATGTCGACACCAATCACGGCATCTTCTCCTCCGACTCCACGCTGGGCGGCATCTCGATCCGCGACGTTCCCCCGGGCTATGACTATCCGAGCTTCATCGCGATGGATCAGCCAAAACATTCGGCGCAGCGCAAGACGGTGTCGCCGATGTTCACGCCGACGCATCTGGACGAGCTGGCAAAACTGATCCGCCAGCGCTCGCAGACCGTGCTGGACAATTTGCCGCGCAACGAGACCTTCAATTTCGTCGAGCGCGTCTCGATCGAGCTGACGACGCAGATGCTGGCGACGCTGTTCGACTTCCCCTGGGAGGAGCGGCGCAAGCTGACGCGCTGGTCCGACGTCTCCACCGCGCTGCCCAAGAGCGGCATCGTCGCGTCCGCCGAGGAGCGGCGCCGCGAGATGGACGAATGCTACGCCTACATGTCGAAGCTGTGGAACGAGCGCGTCAATTCCGAGCCGCGCGGCGATTTGTTGTCGCTGATGGCGCATAATCCGGCGACGCGCCACATGGACCCCGACAATCTCATGGGCAACATCATTTTGCTCATCGTCGGCGGCAACGACACCACACGCAACAGCATGAGCGGCTCGGTGCTGGCGCTGAACGAGAATCCCGAGCAATACGACAAGCTCCGCGCCAACCCGGCGCTGATCGACACCATGGTGCCCGAGGTGATCCGCTGGCAGACGCCGCTCGCGCATATGCGCCGCACCGCGCTTGCGGACACCGAGATCGGCGGCAAGCACATCAGGAAGGGCGACCGCGTCGTGATGTGGTACGTCTCCGGCAACCGCGACGAGGAGATGATCGACCGTCCCAACGACTTCATCATCGACCGTCCGCGGCCGCGCACGCATCTCTCCTTCGGCTTCGGCATCCATCGTTGCGTCGGCATGCGGCTTGCCGAGCTGCAACTGCGGATCGTCTGGGAAGAGATGCTGAAGCGTTTCGACCGCATCGAGGTGGTCGGCGAGCCGAAGCGGATCTATTCGAGCTTCATCAAGGGCTATGAGACGCTGCCGGTGCGGATTCCCGCCTGAGCAAAAGCGACACCGCCCGGCTATAAAATCCCGGCATGACAGACTGAACCAGATGCGAAGAGAACGCCGCCGCTCCGTGCCGTAAGCACGGGGGGTGGGCCGGCTTGGCTCAGCGCCCCCTCAGGCCAGCTTGATGTCCCAGACGCCTTCCTTGCGGCAGGCCGCGATTTCCTCGCGCAGCAGGGTCGTGACGGCGGCGGTCGCCGTCGACACCGGGCGGTCGATCGGAGAAGCCACGATGAGCTCGCGTGACATCGGTTTTGAAATCGGCGCCGCCTCGAGCCGCCCCGCGGCAACCTCGGCATGGACCGAGGACGGCGGCAACAACGCAAAGCCGAGCCCTTCCTCGACCAGGCTCGTGAGCACGCGGAAAGAATCCGCCTCGAGCTTGACGTCGAGCTTGATCTTCTTCTGCGCGGCGGCGTGCTCGATCAGCGCGCGGAGCCCGTGCGAATGAGAGGGCAGCACCAGGCGTTGCCGCAGCAGCCAGCCGATCTCGACGCTCTTCTTGCGCGACAGGCCGCAGCCGCGCGGGCCGACGGCAACGATCTGGTCGCGGCCGAGGCTCTGCGTGGTCAGATGCAGATCGGCCGAGCGTCCATAGAGGATCGCAAGGTCCATCTCCGCGCGATGCAGCCATTCGACGAGATGCCCGCTGTAGCTCTCGACGATGCGCAACGAGATGCCGGGATAGGTCTCCACACAACGCCGCGCGAAGCGCGCCGACAGCACGCAGCTCACGGTCGGAACCAGGCCGAGCACGACCTGGCCGGAGGGCGGGCCCTGCGCGGACTGGATGTCGTCGCGGATCTGGTCGATCTGGCGCACGATGCCGGACGTGCGCGCGAGCAGCAGGCGGCCGGCTTCGGTCAGCACCATGCCGCGGCCGTTGCGCGTGAAAAGCTCGGCACGCAGCTCGTGTTCCAGGAGCTTGATCTGGCGGCTCAGCGCCGGCTGCGCCACGCGCAGCGTGTCCGACGCCTTGCTCAGGCTGCCGAGCTCGGCGACGCAACTGAAGGTCCTGAGCTGACGGAAATCCATGCTTGCCAATCTTCGAACGCTACTCCATACGCTATAACAAATGAGCATAGGGGGTTGGCGTTGTCCAGACAGCGCCGGCGAAGCGGCAGGTGCTATCCTTTCAACCGCACCCAACGGGAAACGCCAAGATAAACGCCATGACGCAACAACAACATTCCCAAGAACACTCTCAAGACGACTACTCCGACATCCGCGACGCCGTGGCAAAGCTCTGCGCGCAGTTTCCCGGCGAATACTGGCGCAAGCTCGATCGCTCGATGACCTATCCGAAGGAGTTCGTCGACGCGCTCACCGAGGCCGGCTACCTCTCGGTGCTGATCCCCGAGGAATATGGCGGCGCGGGGCTAAAACTGTCGGCGGCGGCGGCGATCCTCGAGGAGATCCAGCGCGCCGGCTGCAATGGCGGCGGCTGCCATGCGCAGATGTACACGATGGGCACCGTGCTCCGGCACGGCAATGACGCACAGAAGGCAAAGTATCTGCCGAAGGTCGCGACCGGCGAACTGCGCCTGCAGGCCTTTGGCGTCACCGAGCCGACCAGCGGCACCGACACCTCCTCGCTCAAGACCGTCGCCCGCCGCGAAGGCGACCACTACGTCGTCAACGGCCAGAAAATCTGGACCAGCCGCGCCGAATATTCCGACCTGATGATCTTGCTGGCGCGCACCACGCCAAAGGAGAAGGCGAAGAAGCGCACCGATGGCCTCTCCGTGTTCATCGTCGACATGCGCGAAGCCCGCGGCAACGGGCTGGAGATCCGCCCGATCCGCACCATGATGAACCACGCCACGACCGAGGTGTTCTTTACGGACATGAAGGTGCCCGCCGAAAATCTCATCGGCGAAGAAGGCAAGGGCTTTCGCTATATCCTGTCCGGCATGAATGCCGAGCGCATCCTGATCGCAGCCGAATGCGTCGGCGACGCCAAATGGTTCATCGCGAAGGCGACGAACTACGCCAAAGAGCGCGTGGTGTTCGGCCGTCCCATCGGCCAAAATCAAGGCATCCAGTTCCCGATTGCAAAGGCCTATGCGTCGATGCGCGCGGCCGAGCTGATGGTGAAGGAAGCGACCCGCAAATACGAGGCCGGTCTCGACTGCGGTGCAGAGGCGAACATGGCAAAGATGCTGGCGGCGGACGCCTCCTTCGAGGCGGCGAATGCCTGCATCCAGACCCATGGCGGTTTTGGTTTTGCCGAGGAATATGACGTCGAGCGCAAATTCCGCGAGACGCGGCTTTACCAGGTGGCGCCGATCTCGACCAATTTGATCCTGTCCTTCGTCGCCGAGCACGTGCTCGGCCTGCCGCGTTCGTACTGAGGTCTTGCCATGGGAGCACTTGACGGCATCAGGGTGATTGCGGTCGAGCAGGCGGTCGCGGCGCCCTTCTGCTCCTCGCGCCTGGCGGACGCCGGCGCCGAGGTGATCAAGATCGAGCGGCCCGAGGGCGACTTTGCTCGCGGCTATGACGCGGCAGCCAAGGGCCAGAGCAGCTATTTCGTCTGGCTCAACCGCGGCAAGCAGTCGGCGGTGGTCGATCTCGCCACCAAGGAAGGCCGCGCCGAGCTGGAAAAGCTGATCGCCAGCGCGGACGTGCTGATCCAGAACCTCAAGCCGGGCTCGATGGACAAGCTCGGTTTTTCGCGCGAGCGGCTGCTGAAGGATTATCCCAACCTGATCTCCTGCACGATCACCGGCTATGGCGACGAAGGCCCCTACGCGCATCGCAAGGCCTATGACCTCCTGATCCAGGCCGAGAGCGGGCTTGCCTCGATCACCGGCAATCCCGATGGCGCCTCGCGCGTCGGCATGTCGATCGTCGACGTCGCGACCGGCGCCACCGCGCATGCCGCGATCCTGGAGGCGCTGATCGGCCGCGGGCGCACCGGCAAGGGCTGTGACATCCGTATCTCCATGTTCGACGTGATGGCCGACTGGTGCACCGTGCCGCTGCTCAATGCCGAGGCCGGCAATCCCCCGAAGCGGATGGGCCTGCGTCATCCCTCGATCGCACCCTATGGCGTGTTCACCTCGAAGGACGGCAAGGACATCCTGATCTCGATCCAGAGCGAGCGCGAATGGAAGACGCTGTGCGCCGAGGTGCTCGACCAACCCGAACTGCCGAAGGATCCGCGCGTCGCCAACATGGTCGAGCGCGTGCGCAACCGCGACTTCACCGACACCACGGTCGCAGACGCCTTCGGCAAGATGACGCGCGATGAGCTGTTGAAGCGGCTGTCGGATGCTGACATCGCCTTTGCCGAGGTCAACACCATGGCCGATCTCACGACCCATCCGCATCTGCGCCGCATCGAGGTCGATACCCCGAACGGCCGTGTCAGCTATCCCGCGCCGGCGCCGATCATCGTCGGCGAGACGCGCAGCTATGGTGCCGTGCCGGCGATCGGCGAACGGCCCAGCAAGAAGTCATAACAAGAGCGAGGCGTCATGACCGAGAAGCTCGACATCGATCATTTGCGGCAGTGGATCGGCCGGACCCAGGAGGCGACCGACATCGTCACCGCACAGCTCGTGAAGGGGCTGCGCGCAACGCTGTTCCAGGACATCGGCGAGCCCAAAACGGGTGACGCCGCGCCGTTCACCGTGCACTGGTGCCTGGCGCAGCCTGTGTTCCCGATGTCGATGCTCGGGCCCGACGGCCACCCGACCCGCGGCGGTTTTTTGCCGCCGGTGCCGCTGCCGCGCCGGATGTGGGCCGGCGGCGAGATCGCCTTCCTCGATTCCCTGCGCGTCGGCGACGAGACGACACGAAGCTCGCAAATCGCCGACGTCACCGTGAAGACGGGATCGACCGGCACGCTGTGCTTCGTCGCGGTCGAGCATGTCATCACGACGCCACGCGGCATCGCGATCCGCGAGCGGCAGGACATCGTCTATCGCGAGATGACGAGCGCGCAACCGGCCGGGCCGGCGAAGGCTCCGCCCCCGCCGCCCAAGGCGCAGCACCGCGAGAGCCATGTCTCCGATCCGGTGCTGCTGTTCCGTTACTCGGCGCTGACCTTCAACGGCCACCGCATCCATTACGACCGCGACTACGTCACCAAGGTCGAGGGCTATCCGGGCCTGATCTTCCATGGCCCGTTGCAGGCGGCGCTGATCATCGAGATGGCGGCAAAGCTCCGCGGCGGCAAAGCGCCGGCGAAATTCCGCTACCGCGGCCTGCAGCCGCTGTTCGAAGGCACGGAGTTCTCGATCAACGCCAACGAGGTGGATGGCGAGCTGGAGCTGTGGACGGCGAATGCCGAGGGGCAGCCGACGATGAAGGGTACGGCGGCGTGGTAGACTGCTTCCTCCTCGTCATTGCGAGCGCAGCGAAGCAATCCAGAATCTTTCCGGCGGTGACAGTCTGGATTGCTTCGCCACGCTCGCAATGACGGATGGCTGATAGCGTCAATAACAACGGGGGACGGAAACAGTGTCCAAGAACGGCAAGACCGGCAGCAAATCCGTCACCGTCAAGCAAGCGACCCTCGACCTGCTGCGTTCCTTCGGCATCAAGAAAGTATTCGGCAATCCCGGCTCGACCGAGCTGCCGTTTCTCGGCGACTGGCCCAGCGATATCGACTATGTACTCGGCCTTCAGGAAGCCTCCGCCGTCGGCATGGCCGACGGCTATGCGCAGGCAACGCGCAATGCCGGCTTCGTCAACCTGCATTCGGCCGCCGGCGTCGGCAATGCGCTCGGCAATATCTACACCGCGCATCGCAACCAGACGCCGCTCGTGATCACCGCCGGCCAGCAGGCACGCTCGATCCTACCGCTGCAGGCGTTTCTCTACGCCGAGCGCGCCTCGGAGTTTCCCCGGCCTTACGTAAAGTACAGCGTCGAGCCCGCGCGGGCCGAGGACGTGCCGGCCGCGATCGCGCGCGCCTATTACACCGCGATGCAGCCGCCCTGCGGGCCAACCTTCGTGTCGATCCCGATCGACGACTGGACGCACGCGACTTCGCCGATCGAAACGCGCATGGTCAGCCGCGAGATCGGCCCTGACATGGATGCGATGCAGGCGCTGGTAAAAGCGCTCGGGACAGCCAAGCACCCTGCCCTCGTCGTCGGCCCCGGCGTCGATCGCGCCGGTGCCGTCGGCCTGATGGTGCGCGTCGCCGAAAAGGCAAAGGCGTCGGTCTGGGTCAGCCCGTTCTCGGCGCGTTGCTCGTTCCCCGAACGTCATCCGCAATTCGCAGGATTCCTGCACGCCTCGCCCGTGCAGCTCTCGGATGCGTTGCGCGCGCACGACCTCGTCGTGGTGATCGGCGCGCCCGTGTTCACCTTCCATGTCGAAGGCCACGCGGCGATCTTCGACGGCGGCACGACCATTTTCCAGATCACCGAGGATCCCGATGCCGCCGCCGTGACACCATCAGGCACCAGCATCGTCGCGACCATGAAGCCGGCGCTTTCCGCACTGCTCGATAGGCTGCCGGAGAGCAAGCGCGCGGCGCCGAAGGGCCGTGCGTTGCCGCCGGCGCCGAAGGCGGCCGATCCGCTGCCGGTCGAATTTCTGCTACATACGCTGTCGCAGACGATGCCGGAGAACGCCGCGCTGGTGGAGGAAGTGCCCTCGCATCGCCCCGCGATGCAAAAGTTCATGCCGATGCGCGGCCAGGACAGCTTTTACACCATGTCGAGCGGCGGCCTCGGCTACTCACTGCCCGCATCGGTCGGCATGGCGCTGGGCCGGCCGAAGGACCGCACCGTCTGCCTGATCGGCGACGGCTCGGCGATGTACTCGATCCAGGCGCTATGGACCGCCGCGCAGCGCAAGCTGCCGCTCACCATCGTCGTCATCAACAATTCCGGCTACGGGGCGATGCGCTCCTTCAGCCAGGTGATGCAGGTGCGCAACGTGCCGGGCCTCGAATTGCCCGGCATCGATTTCGTCAAGCTCGCCGAGAGCATGGGGTGCGACGCGGTGCGGGTGACGAAAGCGGGCGAGCTTGGGGATGCGCTGAAGCGCGCCCTGACGTTCAAAGGCACGAGCCTGGTCGAGGTGGTCGTGGATTCAGCGGTGCCGCTGCTTTACGCACAGAAGCACTGACCGCTGTCCCAGGCCTAAAGCGCGATGAGATTTGGTTGAATCGTCATCGCGCTTTAGCTCTTTGTTTGAGCATGATCTTTTCGGAAAACCGCTTCACACTTTTCCGGATCATGCTCTAGCAGTCTGCTGAAAAACTATCGTTTTTGTCGGAATTTCGTGATTCACTGATTTGCATTGGATCTCGGAGGCTGGGGATGCGTGGCAAGTTCGAGGATCAGGGTGGACTGTTCTCGTATGTTTTGCCTGAGGCGCGGGTTCCGAAGGACCACCCGTTGCGCAAGATACGAGATCTTGTACGTGACGTTCTGAGCGATCTGAACCGGACATTGAGCGGGCTGTATTCGAAGGAAGGTCGTCCTTCGATCCCGCCCGAGCAGTTGTTGAGTGCTCTGCTGCTGCAGGCCTTTTATGGCATCCGCTCGGAACGACAGCTGATGGAACAGCTGGACTATAATTTGCTGTATCGTTGGTTCGTGGGGCTTTCGCCGGATGATCCGGTCTGGGACCCGACAACGTTTACGAAGAACCGTGCCCGGTTGGAGAACGGCGGGGTGTTCGCCAAGTTCATGGCGAAGCTTCTGAACCATCCGGATGTGAAGCCCCTGTTGTCGAGCGAGCACTTCTCGGTGGATGGCACGCTGATCGAGGCCTGGGCTTCACAGAAGAGCTTTCGCCCCAAGGACGGCAGCGGCGACGATGATGACGGCGCCAACTTCCATGGCCAGAAGCGCAAGAACGACACCCATGCGAGCACCAGCGACCCTGACAGCCGGCTCTATCGCAAGGCGGCCGGGCGAGAGGCCAGGCTTTGCTATATGGGCCACGCCACCATGGAGAACCGGCACGGGCTGGCGGTAGCCGGCAAGGTCACGCATGCCAATGGTACCGCCGAACGCCGGGCTTCAGAGGCGATGCTGAAGGCGAGACGCAAAGCCGCAGGCCGCCGCATCACCGCCGGTGAGGACAAGGCGTACGATACGGCCGAGCATGTCGACAATCTTCGTGCCATCGGCGTGACGCCGCATGTGACCCAGAACCAGGCCGTCACCAAAACCGGCAAGACCCGCAACAGCGCCATCGACGAGCGCACAACGCGGCACCCGGGCTACAGCATGTCCCAGTCACGGCGGGCGATGGTCGAGTGCATCTTCGGATGGGGCAAGCAGCATGGCACCATGCGCAAGACCAAACATCGGGGCATCGCTCGCGTCGCCGCCGACTTCCTGCTCAATCTGATTGCCTACAACCTCGTCCGGATACCCAAGCTCGTCGCAGGTTGAGGTCGCCGATCGGAGAGGCAATCGCCGCTCCGACATCAAACTTCCGACCAAGGTCCAACCCAAACGCCAATCAGCAACGAATTTGCCGGTTTTTCAGCAGACTG
>NZ_PPPT01000205.1 GCF_006483445.1 Bradyrhizobium guangdongense
ATCCACGTTCTTCGTGCGGTGAGAAAGGTCGTGGATGGCCGGGACGAGCCCGGCCATGACGACAGGGGGGACGCAAATTGATTCTCCATCTCGTGTCGGATCCCGCCCCGCCCGTTCGTCCTCCGACCAAGCCCACGCAAAACGGAGTTCGCCGTGACCTCGATTACCCCCTTCCTCTGGTTCGATAACAACGTCCCGCAGGCGGTTGCCTTCTACAAATCGGTGTTTCCCAACGCCAAGGTCGAGGTCGTGAATGATTTCATGGCGGCGTTCGAGCTGGAGGGGCAGAAGTTCAACGCGCTGAACGGCGGGCCGCAATACAGGTTCAACGAGGCGGTGTCGTTCTTCATCAGCGTCGAGACCCAGGAGGAAGTGGACTATTTCTGGAGCCGGCTCACCGCAGAAGGCGGGCAGGAATCGCGCTGCGGCTGGCTCAAGGACAAGTTCGGCCTGTCCTGGCAGGTGATCCCGAAGGCGCTCAGCCGCTACATGAGCGATCCCGACCGGACCAAGGCGGACCGCGTCATTCAGGCGATGTTGAAGATGCAAAAGATCGTCATCGCCGATCTCGACAAGGCGTATGCCGGCTGACGTCACACTATCGCGCCAGCATGGCGCGGCGAGCAGCAATGCAATGACGGGATTCGACGCCTCGCGCCGCGCGCCTTATCATGGGTGCGCTCACGCGCGAGGTTTCCCATGCTGCCGATCCCTGCCGACATCTTTACCGAGCCCGAGGACGTCTCGCCGGACGCCTTGGCGAATCTCGGACCGCTGCGCCGGCTCGCCGGCGTGTGGCAGGCCGACAAGGGCGTCGACATCAACCCGAAGGCCGAGGGGCCGGAGCGGCGGGTGTTTCGCGAGCACATCCGGATGGACCCGATCGATCCGCAGGCCAACGGCCCGCAACTCCTCTACGGCTTGCGCTATCACATCCACATCAACACGCCCGAGGAAGACATCACCTTTCACGACCAGGTCGGCTATTGGCTCTGGGAGCCCGCGACCGGCCTGATCATGCAGAGCGTGACCATCCCGCGCGGCCAGGTGCTGCTCGCCTCGGGTGTCGCGAAGCCGGACGACAGGACGATTTCCGTGAGCGCGAAGCGCGGCGACACGCGCTACGGCATCTGCTCGACCGAGTTTTTGGACGAAGCGTTTCGGACCGACAGCTACGCTTGCGACATCACGTTCAACGACGACGGAAGCTGGAGCTACCTCATCCAGACCAATCTGTTCGTGAAGGGGCAGGGCGCGTTCAACCATCACGACACCAACACGCTGCAGCGGATCGCGGCACCGACGCCGAATCCGCTGGCGACGATCTTGAGCGAGCGCGAGAAGCAGAGATAGGAGCGATGGAGGCGCGCTCAGCGCGCCTCCATGCGCGCCATTGCCCAGCGCACCGCCAGTCCTATTCCCACGACGGGCAGGACGACCGCGCCGCCACTCAGTGCGGCGATGACGAGCTCGAACGGCCACAGGTTGTGCGAGGTCGGATCGGCCGCGGTGTCCTTGACGATCGAGACGATGTCGATCGCGGGCACCGCGAGCAGCATGGTCACGGCGATCAGCTTGACCCGCGCGACCTCGGCGATAACGAGGACGAGCGTCAGGAAGCCGAGCAACAATGCGCCGGGCAAGACGGCAAAGTGACCGCGGTTGATCTCGGCATAGGGCAGGCGCCAATAGGGAATGCCCGCCGCCAGCACCACGACGGCAAAGGCAAGCAGCACCCAGAGGAAGCCAAGACCTTTCATGGGGGCATTGTCGCAGGGCTCGCTTAACAGGTTCTGACGGCGACTGCTGACAGGATCTGGCAGCAGGCCCTGCTAGACCTCCGGCGTCCCGCCCGTCGGGAGCAAGCGGAGGACATCATGCACAAGAGCTGGATCGCGGTCGCCTCGGCGGAGCACGTCCGGATCGGACGTGCCAACGGCTTCATGCAGGTCTGCCACGGCAAGGGCGGCCCGCTGCGCCGGATTTCACCGGGCGATCAGGTCGCCTATTACTCGCCGGTCGAAAAGCTCGGGGCTAAGGATCGCCTGCAGGCGATCACCGCTGTCGGCATCGTCAAGCCGGGTGCGCCGTATCAGGCCGACATGGGCGGTGGGTTTCGGCCGTTCCGCCGCGACGTCGCCTGGAGCGACGCCGCCGAGATCGCGATCCGGCCGCTGCTCGGCAGCCTGGCGTTTGCCTGCGACAATCCGAACTGGGGCTATCAGCTTCGCTTTGGCCTGTTCGAGATCGAGGCCGACGATATGGAGTTGATCCGTCACGTGGCGACGGCGCAGCGGCCGCTGCTGCTGGCTTGACCCGTAAAAGAAAGGGCCCGCATCGCTGCGGGCCTTGTCCCTTACCAGCGACCGCCGCCGAAGCTGAAGGTCACGCCGGGACCGCCGCCATAGTAGCCGTAGGGGCCGCCGCCGTAATAACCGTACGAGCGCGGATAGTAGCCGTAGCTGCGATAATGCGGGCGATAATAGCCGTGATGCCGCCAATGCTGATGGCGGTGACCATTCCAGTGATGGTGGCGATGGCGCGCGCTGAAATCGGTCGAGCGATCGGCTTGCGATGGCGTCGCCTGCGCGTCAGGCTTGGTCGTGGCGGGGCCCGCGGCGTTCGCCGCAGATCCACCGGCAAGCACCGCTGCACCGACGGCCATTGCGACAACGAGATTCTTCATTTCGTCACTCCAGTTGAATGTGAAGCGACAACGAGCGCGCATCGCGCGCGTTCCGGCGATGCAGGTTAAGAAATCGACAGATGGCTGGAATCCTGCGGGAAATCGTAGTGCTGCGACGATGCGCCGCTTCGCGTGGGTGCGATATCAGCGTCGAATTGACGCGGGACACGATCACGGATGCGGAATTGGACATCCGTGCCGTTCCGCAAGCGCGGCGAGAATACCGTCCGCGCTCACTTCATGGTGATCTACGACGACGGCTGCACTTGATCCAGCGCAACTTTCCGCACGCCTTCGCGATGCATTGTCCGCGCGGAATTTGAACTGCAATCGAGGCAAGTCATGAAGGCATTTTTCATCGGCGGTGGCATCGGATCGCTCGCGGGCGCGGCGTTCCTGATTCGCGACGCGCATCTCCCCGGACGAGAGATCGTGATCTACGACGCACAGCCGATTTTTGGCGGAAGCCTGGACGGTGCGCGGCTTCCGAACGGCGCGTATTCGCTGCGCGGCGGCCGCATGCTGACGACCGATCACTATGAATGCACCTGGGACCTGCTGTCGTCGATTCCGTCGCTCGCACGCCCCGGCATGAGCGTGCGCGACGAGACCGTCGCCTTCAACGAGGAGAACAGGGCCAATTCCCGCGCGCGGCTGGTCGATCGCAACCGCTTCAAGGTCGACGTCTCGCATATGGGATTTTCCGCGCGCGACCGGCTGGAGCTGTTGCGGCTCGTGGAGACGTCCGAAGAGAAGCTCGGCACGAGCCGCATCACCGACTGGCTGTCGCCGCCGTTCTTCAAATCCAATTTCTGGTACATGTGGCAGACCACCTTCGCTTTCCAGCCCTGGCATAGCGCGGTCGAGCTGAAGCGCTATCTGCACCGTTTCATGAACGAGTTTCCGCGCATCGAGACGCTCGGCGGCGTCAAGCGCACGGTCTACAATCAGTATGACGCGATCGTCCGCCCGCTGACCGATTGGCTGAAGCGCCAGGGCGTGCAGTTCGTGCAGGACACGAGCGTGACCGACATGGTGTTCGAGAAGCAGGGCGAGCGCCTGCGCGTGCGCCAGCTCGTGCTCGACCGCGACGGGCGGACGGCGAATGTCAGGCTCGAGGACGACGACCTCGTTTTCTTCCAGAACGCCTCGATGACCGATGCCTCGAGTCTCGGCTCCATGACGGAGCCGCCGGTGCATCTGACCAAGGCGGACAGCCAGGGTTGGGCGCTGTGGGAGAAGATTGCCGCGGGACGGCCGGAGTTCGGCAATCCCGCCGCGTTCAACACCTCGATCCCTGAATCGTACTGGCTGTCGTTCACGGTCACCTGCCGCGACACCCGCTTCTTCGACCGGATGGAGGCGTTCTCGGGCAACAAGGCCGGCACCGGGGGGCTCGTGACGTTCAGGGATTCCAACTGGCTGATGTCGGTGGTGCTCTATCACCAGCCGCATTTCGCCGACCAGCCGCCGAACGTCCAGGTGTTCTGGGGCTATGCGCTGCACCCCGATCGCATCGGCAATTTCGTGGCGAAGCCGATGTCGGATTGCGGCGGCGCCGACATTCTCAGGGAGCTTTGCGGGCATCTCAATTTCGATCCGGCCGTGTTCGACGATTCGATCTGCATTCCCTGTCGCATGCCCTACATCACCAGCATGTTCATGCCGCGCGCGGCAACCGACCGGCCGCTTCCGGTGCCGGCCAATTCGGTCAACCTCGCCTTCGTGAGCCAGTTCGTCGAAATCCCTGACGACGTCGTGTTCACCGTCGAATATTCAGTGCGCGCGGCGCAGATGGCGGTGTATCAGCTCCTCAAGATCGATCGTCCGATTCCACCCGTGACGCGTCACGACAAATCGCTCGCCGTCATCTTCGCAACGCTCGAGAAGGCGTTTGCGTGACGCGAGGGATCCGTTACTTGAACGGATCCTGGATCGACGGCGCGGATTGGCGCACGCGGCGCACGCTGGCCGGCGTGCCGTCGGAAACGAACAGCAGCTCGTATTTGCGTCCCTCGGTGTCGGTCGCCGAGCAGGTGATGTCGGAGACCTTCCTGGCGGCAAAGTTGCCGGTCTGGCGGCAGACGCCTTTCGAGGCCTGCTCCGCCGGCACCGGCAGGCCGTCCACCTTGGGCCGGTCCTTGGAGTTGAGCAGCATGCGATCGATCGGCAGTTCGTAGGAATTGTCGTCGGCGCGCTTGCCGTTTTCCCCTGAGAACGAGACGACGTGGTTCGCGTCGGTGGGATCGTCGACGGCGACGGCAAAATTGACGCGGCCCTTGTCGCCATGCGCGTAGGCGACGACCTTGCAGGCGAAATCGCGCCCGGCGATTTTCAGCGTCGTGCACTTGCCCGACATCAGCGCGAGCAGGTCGATGAAGGCGTTGTGCTGCGCCGGCGGATTGGTGGCGGGAACGGAATCAGCCGGGCCTGCCCAGGCAGGGCCGGCGAGGGCGATCAGGGCTGCGGCCAAAACCGGTCGGCAGAGGCGCATCGTGAGGCTCGGTCGGTGACGCGAGGGGGCGGAAAAGGTCCGTGCATCAACCATTAGGGGCGCAAATGGTTGCGATCCCGTATGCCGTGCGAAGCCCATTGCCCAAAATGCCACCGCGCCACCCGCCTTCGGCGATTCGCCGAACCGCCGCATCCTGTCCCGGCGCGCACCTGTCGGGAAGGGCGTGTTTTTTTCGTGGCGGGATTCAAGCGGCCTGCTTCATGCTCCGGGCAAAACCGGGATAAGTCTCGGCCAGTTCATCCAAAATCTGCCCCCGCAAGAGCGCCAGCGTTGCCGCATCCGGCCGCGGTGTCTCGGCGATCACGTCCGGCTCCTCATAGGCAAAACCGGTGTTTTCCCTGATGTCGGCCGGCGTGAACGGCGCGTGCACCGAGCGCAGGGAGAAGCGGCCCGCGTCGCGGTCGAAATCGAACAGCGCCATGTTGGTCAGCAGCGCATAGGGGCCGCCGCGGCGGGCCACTTCAGGCGTCGTCGCCTTTGCACTGATGAAATCGACCTTTGGCACGAACACGCGCGGCGAGTGCTCCTCGCGAAACAGGATCACGCGCGGGATCAGGTGATAGAGATAGGCCGAGCCGAACGAGCCGGGCCAGCGCACATCGGTGCGGGGATAATCGCCGGTGCCGACGAGATTGATGTTGCCGTGCCCGTCGATCTGCCCGCCGCCGAGGAAGAAGGCATCGACGCGGCCCTGCGCTGCGCAGTCGAACAGCTCGATCCCGCCATTGGTGAAGAAGTTGTGCTTCTGCGATCCGAGGATCGAAATACGCACCGGCGGCTTGCCGTCGCGCATCTCGCGGGCACGCAGCAGCATGGCGCCGGCGGCGGGGATCGGCGAGGACGCGCCGACCGCGACATGTCTGACGCCGTCGAGGAGATCGGCGATGGTGGCGATGAGGGTCTCGCGGCGCTCGCGGTCGGATGACATGCGTCAGGCCACCTGTTTGCGGTGGGAGAGGAAGGTCGAGAGATAGGCACGAAAACCTTCTTCGCTGCGCGCCATCGCGGCGTAGCGCGCAATCTCGGCTTCGTCGGCGGGATACTCGTCCCACAGAGCGAGCGGCCAGGCACCGCGTTCGGCGACCGCGATCGCATCGACATAGAGCGCGGGCAGCACGCCGGCTGCGGAGTCTTCCGTCGCCAGCAGATTGCGGTCGACGATGCGCTCGACGGTGACCAGCGTTCGCTTGGCGGCGTAGGCCATAGTGGCGAGCTCGCGGAAGCGGCCGATCCGGATGTTGCCGTCGCGATCGGCCTCCGGCGCGTGGAACAGCGCGACATCGGGCTTGATCGCCGGCACCACCACGACCTTGCCGCCATCGCCGACCGGGCTGTCGATCACCTTCCAATCGGGGCGCACCGCGAGCAGGTCGCTGCCGATGATGCCGGCGATCGGCATGAACGGCACGCCGTGCTGGGCGGCGATGAGGCCGGCGTGAATCGCGGGGCAGGTCGCATCGCGCATGCGGAAGGAGCCCGCCTTGATCGCGGCGCCGAAGCGTGGTGCTGCGCCGGCTTCGCCGAGCGAGATCGCGCTGGTCTCGAGCGTCGCCACCGCGCCGGCGCCGATCAGCAGATCGCCCTGCAGGCCGCTGATGGGGACGCAGACCAGATGAAGATTGTCGATACCGGCCCTGATGATTTCAGCGGTCGCCGCCATCGCGACGCCGGAGCGGTCGACCGGCACGGCCAGTGTCTGCCCCGATGCGATGCGGGAAACGAGCGCATCGAGCGCAACGATTTCGGTCATGGGCGTCCCTCCCGTTTATTTGGTCCATCCTGCCTCAGGCCGATGCGGCCTGCCAGCGCGTATCGCGCAGGGAGGGTCGGCGATGCAGGCGGGTGTCGAGCAGTGCGCGAGCGCGGGCGACGTCGCCGCTGCGCATCAAGGCGACCAGAAACGTGTCCTCGATCAGCTCGCGCTGCGCGTGGCTGCCGCCGATGCGCACGACCTCGGTGATGACGGGTGCGAGCATGCGGGCGCAGCCGGCAAAGTCCTCGTCGGCAAAAGCCTGCACCGCCCGGCAGATCGCAGGTACCACGGGACCGGCCGGCAGCTTGCCCTCCGCGATGCGCTGGTCGATGACGGCAAGCCGCGTCGCCAGAGCCTCCTGGTTCTGCGTCGCGGCCGCGAGCAGCGCCATGTGGACGTCGGCGAAGGGAAGCCCCGATTTCGGAAACAGTTTTTGCGCCGCGGTGTCGGCCTCGGCCCACAGCGCCTTCGGCACGGTATGGCCGTAAGCATCGAGCCGCCACAACAGCCCGGCGGCATCGGTGATGACGTTGAGGGGCGGGGCCTGGTTGACGGAGGGCTGCAGCACGTCGGCATAGATCGCGAGCGCGCGCGCCGCGTCGCCATATTCGAGAGCGCCGAGCGCCTGATGCCAGCGGATGTGGCCGTGCAAGATTCCGGCGCGGTCGTAGGTGGGGATCCAGTCCTCGACCAGCCGGTTCGCCTCGTCGACCGAACCGTCCTCGAACATCGCGTGCAGCACGGCGTGCGCGCCATGCGCGTTCGCGCGGCGGAGATCGAAGCCGCGCTGGGTCATGGGACGACCGCGCGCGACATTGCCGTTCTCGGTCAGCGCCCAGCCGTGCAGCGTGAGGAACCACCAGTCCTCGCCGTAATGATGCGCGACGCGACCGCAGAGATCTTCTCGCGCCTGGTCGTGATCGGCCATGCCGGAAAACGCGAACAGGCCGAACGCACCGAGCGGCATCGCCATGACAAGCGCATCGCGCGGCCAGGCCTCGATATGCCTGAGGGTGGCAGCGAGCGCCTCGGGCAGCCGCCCCTCGACCGCGAGCGCTAGCGCCTCGACATGGGCGCGCTCGCGCAGCGAGCCATGTTTGGCGACGAGCTCGCGCGCGGTCGCGGCTTTCTTCCGCGCGAGATCACCTTGCTGGTAGAAGGAGTGCAGCCGGGCGCGGGCGATGTGCGGCAGCGCGAAATCCGGATCGGCCACGATTGCGCGCTCCAGGGCTTCCGCCGCGCCGGTCCAGCCCGCGAGCATGAGGTCCACGCCCTCGCGATAGGCGGATGCCGCCTCGTCCGACGACGTCGAGATCAGGAGCCCGTAGCGATCTTCGTGCGCCATCATCGCCTCCTCGTCACGCCGTCCGCGCGCGGCGGCCTTCGATCGGGTAGGCCGGATCATTGTAGCCCGGCGTCGAGGGATGGCCCGGCGTCACCAGGCCGTCGACGAGCGCCTCGTCCTCGGCGGTGAAGCGATAGTCGAGCGCACGGATGTAGTCGTCCCATTGCGCTTCGGTGCGCGGGCCGGCGATGACCGACGTGACGAAGGACGAGTTCAGCACCCATGACACGGCGAACTGCCCGGCGCTGATGCCGCGCTTCTCCGCATGCGCCTTGATCTCCTGCGCGAGCCTTAGCGATTCCGGTCGCCACTCCGTCTGCATCATGCGCGTGTCGTTGCGGCCTGCGCGCGTCTCCTTGTCCGGCGGCGCATCGGGGCGATATTTGCCGGTGAGCACGCCGCGCGCCAGCGGGCTGTAGGGAACGATGCCCAAGCCGTAATAGCCGCAGGCCGGAAAATGCTCGACTTCGGGCATGCGGTTCATGGCGTTGTAGTAGGGCTGACTGACTACGGGGCGGTCGATGCCAAGGTCATCGCAGATGCTGCAGATCTCGGCGACGCGCCAGGCGCGGTAGTTCGAGACGCCGAAATAGCGCACCTTGCCGGCGCGGATGAGGTCGCCCATCGCGCGTACGGTCTCCGCAAGCGGCGTCGCATGGTCTTCCTTGTGCAGATAGTAGATATCGATCGCATCGGTGCCGAGCCGTTTCAGGCTCTCGTCGGCGGCCTGCAGCACCCAGCGCCGCGACAGCCCGCCGCGATTGGGATCATCGCCCATGGGGTTGGCGAGTTTTGTCGCGAGCACCCAAGCCTGACGGTTGTTGGAGATGGCGCGGCCGACAACTTCCTCCGAGCCGCCCTTCGAATAGGCATCCGCGGTGTCGATGAAGTTGACGCCGGCCTCGCGTGCTTTCGCGATGATGCGCCCCGATGTTGCCTCGTCCGTGGGACCGCCGAACATCATCGTGCCAAGACAGATTTGCGACACCTTTAGGCCGCTGCGGCCGAGCTGGCGGTATTGCATGGGCGGCTCCTTCTGCGCTTCCTCTTGAGAGCGAGCATATCCACCTCGCCCAGTCATTGCGAGCGCAGCGAAGCAATCCAGAACTGCATCCGTGGGAAGACTCTGGACTGCTTCGCTGCGCTCGCAATGACGAGGTGAGGGAAGCGCGATTACCTCCCAGACGTCGTCCTGGACAAGCGTAGCGAAGCGGAGCGCCGATCCAGGACCCATTACCCCAGGGAGGAGTTTGGCGAAGACTCGTGGTCGTCAGTCGCGCGCGGCAACTGCTCCCTGGGATAATGGGTCCTGGCTTTCGCCAGGACGACGGTGGACCGCTACCCCGGTCCCTTCAAGATCTTGAACACCCCATTCGCCATCACGATGCAGCGGTCGTCGACGGTGACTTCGGTGCTCATGAAGATGAGGCTGCGGGTCGAGCGCACCACGCGGGGGCGGGAGATCAGGATGTCGCCGATTTTCCCTGCTTCGACGAAATGCGTGTCGAGCTGCACGGTCGCCATGTAGTCCTTGCCGGAAACGTAGCGGGCGGTCATGCCGCAGGTGCGGTCGGCGAAAGTCATCATGACGCCGCCCTGCACCATGCCGCGGCGGTTGTGATGCTTGTCCTGGGTGGCGAGCGCGAATTCATAATGACCGTCGACCTTGCGCTCCCAGAGCGGGCCGACCAGATGGATGAAGCCGCTGGTGTCGACGATGGTCCAGCCGTCGGATTTGAGCTTTGCGGCGACCTTGTCGATCATTTTGGGTCCGTCTGTCAGCGGGCATCTCGGCCTCATTTCATCAAGCGCGGAGCTGGTGTAGTCAAGCATCATGAGACCGTTCGACGATGCCACACGGCGGAATATTGCGCAGGCCTGCGCAAGCTTCACGCGTGCGCCGGAAGCTGTGCAGCCGCAGGCGCTGAAGCACGCCGCGGTTGCGCTCACGCTGACCGCGACAGGAGAGGGCAGCGGCACCGCGTTCCTGCTGACGCTGCGCGCGTCGAGCCTGCGCGCGCATCGCGGACAGTGGGCGCTGCCGGGCGGACGCTGCGACGACGGCGAGACACCGGTCGACGCGGCGTTGCGCGAGCTCGACGAAGAACTCGGGCTGAAGCTCGGTGATGACGCGGTGCTCGGCATGCTCGACGATTATCCGACGCGCTCCGGCTATCTGATCACGCCGGTCGTGGTCTGGGCTGGCGAGAGTGCCGCGATCGTGCCGAACCCGGAGGAGGTTGCCTCCGTCCATCGCATCGGCCTCAACATGATCGAGCGCGAGGATGCCTTCGACTTCATCGCGATCCCCGAAAGCGCGCGGCGCGTGATCCGCTTCCATCTCCAAGGCAGCCTGATCCACGCCCCGACGGCAGCGTTGATCTATCAGTTCCGCGAGGTGCTGGCGGGCCGCGAAACCCGTGTCCGCGAGTTGGAACAGCCGGTTTTTGCCTGGAAATGAGATGGTAAACGCCACGTTAACGTGACGGTTACCGGATGCTTGCTACAAGGCTCGCATGCACCATTCGATTCGACATGTCCTGAGGCTGGTTCCACTCGTGCTCGTCTTGCTCGGGCCGCCGCACGCCGTCAGCAACGCCAAGGCCCAGCTGCTGTCGCAGTTTTTTGCGCGGAACGAGGGCGCCTCGCCTGCGGTGCTCGAATATCGCCGCAAGCTGAAGGAGTATCAGGAGGCGCGCGCCGCCTTCGACGAGGAGGCCGGCGCCTATTGGAGCCAGATCACGGAGAAGCGAAAAGGCCGCAACGCCAAGCGGCGCAACGGCCAGCAGGTCACGCTCGACGATTACGTGCTGACGCATCCGCCGCTCTACACGGGGCCGAAGAAGCCGGTGAACCCGGAGCCGGAGGAAACGCCGGACCGTCCGGTTCGAAAGCCGATTCCCGTGATGTCCGATTTGCTGCGCGCGGCGCAGGAGCTCTACCAGTTCACGCCGCAGCGCCCGTCGACCGAGGTCGAGTTCAAGCGCGCCTATGCGCGCTACGCGCTCGCCTCAGGCCTGACGCGCGAGCAGGCAGTGCGGGTCTATTCGTTCGAGACCGGCGGCACCGGCACGTTCGATGTGCAGGCGGGCATCGAGCATGGCGGCCGGCGCGCGATCTCGACCGCGATGGGCTACAACCAGTTGCTGACCACCAACAGCGTCGAGCTTTTGGCCGAGCAAGGCCATGAATTCATTCGTGCGCTGTCCGAGAAGGTGAGCAAGACTTCGGGACCGGCGCGCCAGTCGCTCGAGCACAAGCTCGCTGTCCTGAAGAAAATGGTCGCGCATGCCAAGTCGGTGCCGGATACCTGGTCGGAGCACGAGAAGATCGGCAACACCGCGCAGGGCTGGGCCATGCATGCGATGGTGCTCGACATCGACATCGGGCCGATGCTGCAGACCCACAAGCTGCTGACCTCGGTGCTGTTCGCCCGCGCCAAGGGTTACAACCGTCCGCTCTCCGCAGCCGAGCTCGAGATGATGAACCTCACCGGCGACGGCACTGGCCTCGACATGGTGACGATGCCGCAGGCGATGCGCGAGCAGGTGCCAACCTCGAACTTCTTCCAGCGCGGCGGCTACGAGCGCAACCCGGTTGCGATCCGCCATAACACGGTCGCAAAGCTGCTCGCGGTGACGGACGAGCGGATGGATGTGAACAGCGGCAAGGCCGGCGCAAGGGAATTGGCGGGGGCGTTCTGATCCGCCAGGCGAGCTGCCGTAGGGTGGGCAAAGCGCAGCGTGCCCACCATTCTCAACCGAAATGCGCTGATGGATGGTGGGCACGGCGCTGACGCGCCTTTGCCCACCCTAAAAGACTGCCCCCTACTGATCCGGGCCGAACTTGAACTTGCCGTCGCCTTCGAGATAGGGGCCGGAGCGCATGTAGAGCTGGCCGTTCTGGCCGATGAAGAACAGCGTGCCGCGCGGCACCTTCTTGGCGCCCTTCAACAACTCGCCGGCATTGCTGGTGCCCATCTTGTAGGAGAAGGTCTTGCCCTCCTTGTCATAGGCGTAGCCCATGTCGGACTTCAGCTCCCACGGAGTCGCGGACTGCGCCAGCGTTGGCGCGGCAAATGCGCCCAGCACGGCTGCGGCCCAAAATGTCTTTGTCAGAAACCCCTTCATCGTCATTCCTCCCCAAACCGTTTTGAACAAATCACGAACGATCTTTGCGGGTCAAGACACGCCCTTGTCGCAGGGATCACGTCTTGCCCAGCAGTTTGTGATTTTCCCTTCGGCCCCGCGCGACTATGTTCCGCTTTCCGTTTAAAACGCAATTGCACAAGAAGTTGGATGGGGATGATTCGAATGTATCAGGTCGCTAAAATCTGTTCGGCCGCCGCGCTGTCCTTGGTGACGCTGGCCTCGGCCGCAGAGGCCGACGAGTTCAAGCTCAGCCACAACCAACGGATTTCCTGCAGCCGCGGCCTTGCGCCGGGCAAGCTGAACACCGCGACCTGCAGATCCTACACCTATCTCTTCAATGCCAAGACCTCGGAATATTTCCGTTGCCAGGTTCAGCTGGCGATGACCCGCGACAACAAGGAAGTCATCAACGTGCAGACCGACGGCGGCTGCACCAAGAAGCCGCGCATCTTCGAGACCGACGGCAATTACGATTTCGACGCCACCGAGACCGAGCCGCCGAACACCAACTCGTTCTTCGGACCCGGTGGCTACTCTGTGTGGGCCGCCGACGTCGGCAACCAGAAGATCCGCGGCTGCATCACCATCTCCTCCGGCCTCGGCTCCGACATCTCCAAGTGCCTGGACATGAAGTTCGAGTAGGCCACGCAGGGCTGCGCCAGGACGCCGCACCTTCCGAGTTCCCTTGGGGGCTACCTGCAGGACCGCGTCCCGCAGCCCTGTTTTGCCTTTTGGATGGGTTGACCAAGCAGGCCCGTCCGGCCAACGTCCCCGGCATTTCTGGGGAGATACTGACATCATGACATCGAAATGGATCGGCGCCGTCGCCGCAGTCGCACTGCTCGCGTCGGCACCGGTGGCGAATGCGCAATCGTTCATCAACGTGCTGACCGGCGGCACCTCCGGCGTGTACTACCCGCTCGGCGTTGCTATCGGAAAGATCTACGGCGACAAGATTCCGAACGTGAAGACGCAGGTGCAGGCCACCAAGGCGTCGGTCGAGAATCTCATTCTGCTGCAGCAGGGCCGTGGCGAGCTCGCCTTCACGCTCGGCGATTCGCTGAAGGCCGCCTGGGACGGCGAGGAAGAGGCCGGCTTCAAGAACAAGCTCGACAAGCTCCGCACCATCGCCGCGATCTATCCGAACTACATCCAGATCGTCGCCACCGCCGACAGCGGCATCAAGACGCTCGCCGACCTCAAGGGCAAGAGCCTGTCGGTCGGTGCGCCCAAATCCGGCACCGAGCTGAACTCGCGTGCGATCCTCACCGCCGCCGGCATGAGCTACAAGGATCTCGGCAAGGTCGAGTACCTCCCGTTCGCCGAATCCGTGGACCTCATGAAGAACCGCCAGCTCAGCGCCACGCTGCAATCGGCGGGCCTCGGCGTCGCCTCGCTGAAGGACCTCTCGACCTCGAGCCCGATCACGGTGGTCGCGGTGCCGAAGGAGACCGTCGACAAGATCGGCCCGCCCTTCATCGCGGCCGTGATCC
The DNA here is from genome assembly GCF_006483445.1 of Bradyrhizobium guangdongense. Lineage (GTDB taxonomy): Bacteria > Pseudomonadota > Alphaproteobacteria > Rhizobiales > Xanthobacteraceae > Bradyrhizobium > Bradyrhizobium guangdongense_A. The sequence goes on from NZ_PPPT01000205.1 coordinate 13,944, forward strand.
CCGCCAACACCTATACCGGCCAGGACAAGGACGTTCCGACCGCCGCGGTCGTGAACTACCTCGTCACGAGCTCGGCTGTGTCGGACGATCTCGCCTATCAGATGACGAAGCTGATTTTCGACTCGCTGCCGGAACTCGCCAACGCTCACGTGGCCGGCAAGGAGATCAAGCTGGAGACGGCCGCCAATGGCAGCCCGGTTCCGCTGCACCCCGGCGCGATCCGCTTCTACAAGGAGAAGGGGCTGATCAAGTAAGGGGGCGCTGCCTCCGGATCGTCATGCCCGGCCTTGTGCCGGGCATCCACGTTCTTGGCGGTGCCGGAAGTCGTGGATGGCCGGGACAAGCCCGGCCATGACGTGTGTGGCGTCAGCACCGATGATATAAAGAGCTCGGGCTGAGCTGGGGACGGATTGGATGCTAGAGAAGGCTGAGGGCGTCGCGGCGCCCGTCAAGGTCGAGTTCGACAATTTCGAGCATGGTTTTCCGGAGGGCTTTGGTCCCGGCTGGTGGGGCCATCTCGCTTATTGGATCGGCATCGCCTTTGCGACCTTCCAGCTCTATGTCGCGGCCTTCAACTATCTGCCGAGCCAGGTGGTGCGCGGCGTCCATGTCGGCTTCGTCGTACTCCTGACCTTCGGCCTGATCGGCAACTTCACCGCAAAAAGCAATTTTGGACGTGCGGTCGGCTGGCTGATCGGCGGCGCCGGTTTTCTCACCGGGCTCTATCAATGGATCTTCTATGCCGATCTGATCGCGCGCGACGGCGATCCGACGCGTCTCGACCTCGTGGTCGGTACGCTGCTCGCGGTGCTGATTTTTGAGGGCACGCGGCGGCTGATGGGCGCGGCGCTGCCGCTGATGTGCGGCGCGTGTCTGGTCTACTGGTTCTTCGGGCAATATCTGCCGGCGCCGCTCAACCATCGCGGCTATGACTTCGACCAGATCGTCACGCACCTCTCCTTCGGCACCGAAGGCTTTTACGGCGTGCCGATCTATGTCTCGGCAACCTACATCTTCCTGTTCATCCTGTTCGGCTCGTTCCTGGAGCGCGCCGGCATGATCCAGCTCTTCACCGACGTTTCTCTCGGGTTGTTCGGGCGCACCCGCGGCGGCCCCGCAAAGGTCGCGGTGTTCGCCTCGGGCATGATGGGCACGATCTCGGGCTCCGGCGTTGCCAACGTCGTCACCGTCGGCCAGTTCACGATTCCCCTGATGATCAAGTTCGGTTACCGCCGCGCCTTCGCCGCCGGTGTCGAGGCGACCGCCTCGATGGGCGGACAGATCATGCCACCTGTCATGGGCGCGGTCGCCTTCATCATGGCGGAGACGCTCGGCGTCCAGTACTCCGAGATCGTCAAGGCCGCGGTCATTCCGGCCGTGCTCTATTTTGCTTCCGCGTTCTGGATGGTGCATCTCGAAGCCGGCAAGCATGGCCTGGTCGGCATGAAGCGCTCGGAGATTCCGAGCGCGTGGAACGCGCTGGTGACGCGCTGGTACCTGGTGCTGCCGCTCGCCGCCCTCGTCTACATGCTGTTCGAAGGTTTTACGCCGCTCTACGCCGGCAGCATGGGGCTTGCGCTCACCGTGGCGCTGATTCTGGGCGCCAGCATCACCGCCGGCTTCTCCGCCACGGCCGTGCGCTACATCTTCTGGATCGGGCTTGCGCTCGTCGTCGGCGCACTCTCGCGCAACGGGCTGGAGATCGTTCCGGTGGCGAGCGTCGTCGTCGGACTGATCCTGATCACGGCTGTTACCCGCGGCGGTCTCGCCACCTTGCGCGCCTGCCGTGACTCGCTTGCCGAAAGCGCGAAGTCGGCGATCACCGTCGGCATGGCCTGCGCCATCGTCGGCGTCATCATCGGCATGATGTCGCAGACCGGCGTCGGCACGATCTTCGGAAGCTGGGTGATCGGCCTCGGCGAGAAGAGCCTGTTTTTGGCGCTGATCATGACCATGATCCTGTCGATCCTGCTCGGCACGGGCATTCCGACCATCCCGACCTACATCATCACCGCGGCGCTCGCGGCTCCCGCGCTGGCAAAGCTTGGCGTGCCCCTGATCGCGAGCCACATGTTCGCGTTCTATTACGGCATCATGGCCGACCTCTCGCCGCCGGTGGCACTGGCAGCTCTTGCGGCGGCGCCCATCGCCAAGGAGAACCCGGACAAGATCGGCTGGGAGGCGATGCGCATCGCGCTCGCGGGCTACGTCATTCCCTTCATCTTCGTCTATTCGCCGGCGCTGATGCTGCAGGCCGGCGATCCCATGGCGGCCAAGCTCGGCTTCTACGGCGCGGTGGCGCTGGCGAGCGTCAAGGCGCTGGTGGCGATCGGTCTGTTCGGTATGGTCGCGATCGGCTTCCTGTTTGCGCGGCTGACGGTCGCCGAGCGCGTGGTCGCGCTCGGCGCCGCGCTCTGCCTGCTCGGCGACTTCGCCTTCAGCGACACCATCGGCTTCGTGCTCGCGGCCGCCGTCGTGCTGTGGCAATGGCGGCAGCGGCCGCCGACGCCGGTCGAGGCGGCGTGAGCCTCTGCCTCGCCTCGGCGGGCAGCGTGAAGGCGCTGTCGCTCGCGGCGTTCACACTGGTGTGGACGCATTCGATCGAGAAGGTCGACTGGCAGGAGGACTGGCGCGTCACGCCGTCAGGCCTGCAACTGGTGCAGGCGCGCGTGAAAGGCACCGGCGCCGGCATGGAGCCGCCGCCCGAGGCGCGGCTCGTCGACGGCTGGTTTCAGTGGACGCCCAACAGCGCTCCCATGCAGGAGGTGGTGCTCGGCAATTCCGGTGCGGCGGGGGAATGGCGGTTGTGCGCGGGCGGAAAATGCCGGACGCTGTCGGACATTCTGGGGCATCCGATCGGTGCTGACGTCACCACGATGAGCGTTTGCGACCGTTGATTCGTGAAAAAGAGTCTCGAAAATCCATGCGCTGACAATCACTTATTCACATAGTGACCAGCAGCGTTCGAAAAATCGGCTCGCGCGGCACTCGCGTGACGCTTTTGCAATATTTTTTTGTTCGGCGTCGGACAATTGTCATATGTCACGCGGGCCTTTCGAATCTGCACGGCGATTCAAACCGTTGCTCCCGAGTCTGTGAACAACTCCCGCGCGGCGTTAACGCAGATGAAGTTTTTTGATCTCTCGACTGTGAATCAAATGCCTTGCGAGTCTCCGCGCATGCTGTATCCCTTAAGTCGTTCGCGGCGCTCACGATCTTGAGACCAGTGTGGTTTTGGAAACGGAGCGGGCGTGCAAATCGGCGGCGGTGTGCACGTTGGCGACGCTTTACCAAGCGATTGTCGGTACAGAACCTGCAGCAATGCGGGCATGGCTGCCTTTTGCCTGGGTCCGTCAACCCGGGGTTTGATGCTCCGAGTTGGGGGTAGAGGCGTCTAACCGGCGATCCAGTTAGTTCGGATAAGGACAATACGCAGGACTCGCCAATTGCAATTGGCGAGATAGGAGAATCCATGCCTAAGGCTTCGAAGGTGGCCTCAGCAAAGTCCGCTCGCAAAAGGAACCAAGCTACTAAGAGCAAGATCGTAGAGAATTCGTCGCTTCCGACATCCGGAAACGTCTCGGTGACGATCAACGTTTGGCCAAACCAGGCGCGTGGTGCGTCTGGCGAATTTTCCAATGTGTCTATCGCCTCTTGGTTTTGGAAGATGTCTTGCTATTGCTTGGGAAAGCTCTGGGCGATCTTTCGTCCGTGAGGCGGGGTTAAGGTGACCGTCCGTAGCCCGGATGGAGCGAAGCGCAATCCGGGGACGCCAACCCGGATTACGCTGCGCTCCATCCGGGCTACAATCCAACAACAATGGAGAAACGCGATGGATCGGCTCAAGGGCAAGGTTGCGATGGTGGTGGGCGCCGGCTCGATCGGCCCGGGCTGGGGCAACGGCAAGGCGACCGCGGTGACCTTTGCGCGCGAGGGCGCCAGCGTGTTTTGCGTCGACCGCAACGCGGCGGCGGCCGAGGAGACTGCAAAGATCATCAGCGGCGAGGGCGGCAAGGCCATTGCTTTCACTGCCGACGTTGCGCGGGCCGCCGACATCGAGGCGATGGTCGCGGCGTGCCTCAAGGCCCATGGCCGCATCGACGTGCTCGACAACAATGTCGGCATCGCCGAGATGGGCAGCGTGGTCGAGACCTCCGAGGAGAGCTGGGACCGCGTCTTCACCGTCAACCTCAAGAGCGCCTATCTCACGATGAAGCACGTCATTCCCGTCATGGTGAAGCAGGGCGGCGGCTCGATCATCAACATCTCCTCGATCGCCTCGATCCGCCATGTCGGCATTTCCTATGTCAGCTACAACGCCAGCAAGGCGGCGATGAACCAGATGACGCGCACGACCGCGATCGAGTTCGCCAGGAATCACGTGCGCGTCAACACGATCCTGCCCGGCCTGATGAAGACGCCGATGGTGGAGCATTCCGCAGGCCTGGCTGCGAGCTACGCCAAGGGCGACGTCGAAGAGATGTGGCGCAAGCGCGACGCCCAGGTGCCGATGGGCCACATGGGTGAAGCCTGGGACGTCGCCAACGCCGCGCTGTTCCTGGCGTCGGACGAGTCGAAATATGTGACTGGGATCGAGCTCGTGGTGGACGGCGGGATCACGTGCAAGGCGGGGGCGTAAGGGCCGCCTCACACTCCGCCGTCGTCCCGGATCTGCGCTTCGCTCTGGACAACGCTGCGCGTTGCCAAGAGCTACGCTTGTCCGGGACGACAGCGGAGGTCTACTGCGCCATTGCCAGAATCCCGCCGGCGAACCAGTGCCACGCGGCGGTCTCGCTGATCGGCCAGTTCAAGACCTTCACCGCGATCATTGCGAGCGTGCCGCAGATGTAGACCGGGTGCACGCGGCCCTCGACGCGCTTGTCCCTGACCATGGCGACGACGAGCAGCAGCGAAGCGACCACAGCGGGTGCGATCGTCACCGGCACCGGCGGCGGGCCGGGCGGTCCGGGAGGTGCGAGGAACACGATGAACCAGCGTGCGATGGCGGCGTCCAGGATCGAGACGGCTGCGAGCAGCAGCAGGCGCTTGTGAACCTCCGGCCGCCGCGTGTTGGCAATCGCGAGAATGAAAACGGCCGCGAAGAAGGCAATGCCGCTCATGGGCACGATCGCGAAGGATACGCCGGCATAGGCCTGGCCCAGCGCCGCCGAATGCGTCATCGAATGGACGGAGGCAAGGAAGCCAAAGATCGTCATCGCGGTTGCGATCGACACGCCGGCGATGCCCAGCGCGCGGTGATTGGCGACGCGGCCCGAGGCCGCAAGCCAGGTCTGGAAGACGAAATAGAGCGTCCAGGTGAAGAACAAAAGTCCGTGGAAATGGATCACCGGGCTTGCGGCAAGAGTCCGGTGAGCGAGCGGCAGCCAATAGGTCGGTGCGAAGCCGAGGAAAGCGGTGGCCGCGCAGGCCAGCGCCATGTGGAGATAAAATTGCCGTGCAGGCGACGCATCTCGCGCGCGGACACGACGGTCGTCAATCAACGTTGTCATCAGAGGTGAGTCTGGAGTGACGCTGCGAGGTTCAAGCAGGTTCATGCGCGCGGGCGGGCAGTGTGACCTGGCGCACGCTTGTCAGCCGCCCGCGCTCAATTCTGCGCGATCGAGCTCTTCCTCTATGCGATGGAAGGCGTCGTCGCCGATCACCTCGGTGGTGCGGAGATCGAAGATGGCCTTGCGGGCGGCGTCGATGGCGCGGCGGCGCAGGGGATCGGCGGGCAATTCGCCATTCGATATGCCGCCCTTGGGATCGTCGTCCACGCGCATCAGCACCGCATTATATTCCAGCCGCAGAATCTCCGCTTCCTCCGACGGGTCGTCGTCGATGGCGTCGAGCGCCGCGCGATAGGCGACGGCGCGGGCGCGCGCGACCTCGGTGCCGACGGGGTCGTCGTCCCTGAGGCCGAGGAGCAGGATCAGCGGCCGCAGCGTGAGGCCCTGGATGACCAGCGATCCCAGCACAACGGCGAAGGCCATGAACTGGATGAAGTCGCGATAGGGAAAATGCTCCGGCAGCGCGTAGGCGGTTGCGAGCGTCACGAGGCCGCGCATGCCGCACCAGGCGACGATGAGGCCGCCTTTCCCGGTCGAGACCACTTTGGGATCGGCGGGGTGGTAGATGCCTTTCGCAATCAGTACGCGCAATGTCGAGCCGTAGAACGTGACCCAGAGCAGCCGCACCAGGATCACCGTGAGCAGGATACACGCCGCCGCCGCGCAATACTCCCAGCGCACGGCCTCGTCGAGCCGCGTCCAGATCGGGCCGACCTGCAAGCCGATCAGGATGAAGGCGAGCACGTTGAGGACGAACACCATCGTCTCCCACACCGCGTAGGACGGCACGCGCAACCGCGCCGGCATGCGCGCCGGCGCCGCGCGGGCCATGGTGATGGCGTAGACCACGATCGTTAAAATGCCGGAGAGGCCAAAATGTTCGGCCGCGATCCAGACCATGAAGGTGGTGGCGAACTGCACGATGATCGCGCTCGGTGCCTCCGTGATCCGCATCAGGAAGAACGGGATCACGCGCGCCGCCGCATATCCCGCGACGACACTGCCGACCAGCGCGAGCACGATGGTCGGCGCGAACTCGCTCCATTTCAGATGCTCGGTCGCGATCGCGAGCACCGCGATGCGATAGATCAGCAGCGCGCTGGCGTCATTGAGCAGGCTTTCGCCCTCGAGGATTTTGACGATGCGATGGGGCAGCTTGACCTGGCTCAGGATCGCGACCGCGGCGGCCGCGTCCGGCGGCGCCACGATGGCGCCGAGCGCAACCGCCGCAGCCCACGGCATATCAGGGATCAGCCAGTGCGCCACGGCCGCGACGGCGACCGTGGTGAAGCCGACCGCGACGACGACCAGCGTCGAGACCGGGACCCAGTTGCGGCGCAGGTCGCGCAGCGAGGTGTCGAACGCCGCGTCGAGCAGGACAGGTGCGACGAAAAGTGCCAGCGCCAGGTCCGGCTCCAGCGTCCACGATGGGCTCGACGGCACGAAGGCGAGCAGGGCGCCGCCGATGGCGAGAAAAGTGGGGTAGGGAATCTTGATTCGCCGCGCCAGCGCCGATAAGGCAACGGCGCCGAGCAGGAGCCCGATGATCCATTCGAACGTCGACAAAGAGATATTCCCAGAACGCGCTTGCTGTGATGCGAATAGCCTAGCATCAATTCGGCTGTATGATGGTGGTCTCCGCGCGCTTTACAGGGAATTTGCGACTGCAACATGCGTCTGTCCGTCCTGATCCCGTTCGCCGGCGCAGTGTTCGCGCTGTCTGCGCAACTCCCGATCGCCCATGCCGCGACCGGCGGCGAGCCGGTCGCGACCGAGCAGGTCGACGTCGCGCCGTGTCTTGCCGCGGCGAGCGCCGACAATGATGACAAGGTCGACGCGCATTGTCCCGCCGTGATCGATAGCGAGAAGACGCCGAAGCCTGAGCGTCTCAAGGCGCTGATCGCCCGCGGCGATTATTATGTCCGGCGCGGAATGGTCGATCGGGCGATCGCCGATTACAGCCAGGCCCTGCTGCTCGAGCCGTCGGCCGACATCTACAATGCGCGCGGCGAATTGTGGCTGCGGACGTACGACCGGCCCAAGGCGGTGCAGGATTTTGGTGCGGCGCTGAAACTCAATCCGAACCACGAGAAGGCCAAGGCCAACCATAAGGCACTGGCGCAGGAGCTCGAGCGCATCGGCGCGCGGATGGCGATTGCCGGCAGGCCGAGCTTCAACTGCGCCCGTGCCAGGCGCGCAGTGGAGAAGGCGATCTGCGCCAGCCCCGACCTCGCCGATCTCGACAGCGATATCCAGGGCTCCTATGTCAGGGCGTTTCGCGAGGCCCGGAAGCCGAGCGACAAGAAGCTCATCCAGCGCGAGCAGGACGCCTATCTCGCCCGCCGCAACGCCGAATTCGGCCGCCCCGGCTACGATTTGAAGAAGGCGATGCTGGATCGGTTGCGGGAGATCAACGGCGTGGACGGGTATTAAGTTCTTCACCTCGTCCTTTCCACATCCGTCATGGCCGGGCTTGTCCCGGCCATCCACGACCTTTCTTGAGGCGCGAAGAACGTGGATGCCCGGGACATAGGCGAGCGGAAGCGACGCCGTCCTGCGGACGGCTATGCCCGGGCATGACGAGTCTGTGGGTGTCGCCACAATTTGAACCCGATCCAAAATCCCCGCGACAACGGAGAAAGCCGTTTGCCACGGAGTCTTGGCCATGTGCGGCCCGTCCCATCCCGCGCAATTCCCTTCATTCGCCAGCTTTTCGCGCCGCGCTCTCGCAGGGCTCACGCTCGGCTTTGCCCTCGCGGCAAGCTCCGCCATGGCCGGCGGCACGCCGGTCGATTGCGTGCTCGGAACCAAGGAGGCGCCGGACCGGCTGATCGCCGCCTGCACCACCATTATCGATCAATCCGCGAACTCCGCCGCCGATCGCTCGTCCGCGCTGGTCGTGCGCGCCGATGCCAATGCCCGCACCTCCGGCGGGCTTTCCGATGCCCTGAAGGACCTCGACCGCGCCATCGCGCTCGATGGCAAGAATGCAAAGGCTTTTCGCTTGCGTGGCGATCTCTTGCGCGAGGCCGGCGGCGATCTCAACCGCGCCGCGGCCGATCTCACCAAGGCGATCGAGCTCGACCCGCAGGATGCCGAAGCCTTTGGGCTGCGCGGCGTCGTCTACACCAACCAGCGCCGGCTCGACCGCGCGCTCGCCGATTACGACCAGGCGATCAAGCTGAAGCCGGACGACGCCCAGGCCTGGTCCGACCGCGGCACGACCTTCTATCTCGGCGGCAGCTACGAGAAGGCGATTGGGGATCTCGATGAGGCGCTGCGGCTCGATCCGAACCGGGCGCGCAGCTACACCAACCGCGGCGCGGCCTACAAGAAGCTCGGGCAGCTCGAGAAGGCCATTGCCGACGACAGCGAGGCGATCCGGCTCGATCCCAAGGTTGCCGAGTATTACGACAATCGCGGCCTGACCTATGCCGCGATGAAGGAGTACGACAAGGCGATCGCCGATTACGACCAGGCGATCCGCATGGAGCAGCGGCCGAATTTCTTGACCAATCGCGGCGATTCCTACCAGTTCAAGGGCGAGCTCGGTGCCGCCTTGAGCGACTACGATGCGGCACTCCGCCTCAACCCGAATTTCGCGCTGACCTACAACAACCGCGCCGTGCTCTACAAGAAGATGGGCGAGCGCAAGAAGGCGCTGGCTGATTACGAGACCGCGCTGCGGCTCGATCCCGGCAACGAGAATGCAGCCAACGGCCGCCGCATCATGATCGCGGAGATCGCAAAGTTCGGCGCCGAGCCGTCGCGTCCGCTGCAGGCGAATTCCGGCAACGGCCCGTCCTTCGATTGCGCGACGGCCAGGCGCGAGGTCGAGAAGATGATCTGCGCCGATCCGCAACTTGGCGTGCTCGACCGCCAGATCGCCGACACTTATGCGCGCGTGCTGAAGGGCGTGAGCGGCCGTTCCGCAAACGATTTGCGCAAGACCCAGCGCGATTTCCTCGCCACCCGCAACACCGCCTACGGCCGCCCCGGCTACGATTTGAAGAAGGCCATGCAGGAGCGCTTGCAGCGGCTGAGCGCGCTGGATGGGTAGAGCTCTTTCTTCACCTCGCCCCGCTTGCGGGGAGAGGTCGCGCCGAAGGCGCGGGTGAGGGGGAGCCTCGGCGAGTTCGTCTGTCACTGTGATTGGGGATGCAGCCCCTCACCCCAACCCTCTCAGCGCGAGCAAAGCCCGTCGCGGCCCCGTAAGAACGGGGAGAGGGAGAAGGGGGCTTGAACCGCGGCCCGTTCCCGGGAAAATACCGCCCAACAAGGCTGGGCAATTGATCCTGATCATGTGCCGGAATTCGTTCCGGTGGTCAGGTCAAGGCCAGTCAAGAAGATCAGGCGGGAGCGGTTTTATGAACGTCCAGGGAAAGAGTGCCTACCACGAAATTCATGCGCGCTCGCTGGCCGATCCGGAGGGTTTTTGGGCCGAAGCCGCCAGGGAGATCGACTGGATCGAGCCTGCCAAGAAGGTCTTCGATCCCACCCAGGGCACCTATGGCCGATGGTTCGCCGGTGCCGTCGTCAACACCTGCTACAACGCACTCGATCGCCATGTCGCAGGCGGACGCGCCGACCAGCTTGCGCTGATCCACGATTCCCCGCTCACCGGGTCCGTTACAAAACTCACCTATGCCGAGCTGTTGACGGAGGTGCAGGCGCTCGGCGCCATCATGCAGGAGTTCGGCGTCGCCAAGGGCGACCGTGTGCTTCTCTACATGCCGATGGTGCCGGAGGCGGTGGTTGCGATGCTCGCTTGCGCGCGCATCGGTGCCGTGCATTCGGTGGTGTTCGGCGGCTTCGCGGCGAAAGAGCTCGCCACCCGCATCGACGATGCGCAGCCAAAACTGATCCTGTCGGCGAGCTGCGGCATCGAGCCCGGCCGCATCGTGCACTACAAGCCGCTGCTCGACGAAGCCATCAATCTCTCGACGGCAAAGCCGAAGGCCTGCATTGTGCTGCAACGTCCGCAGCACATTTGCGCGCTCACGCCCGGCCGCGACTATGATTGGGCGAGCCTGCGGCGCAAGGCGCTCAACGAGGGCAAGAGCGCCGCATGCGTGCCGGTCGCCGCGACCGATCCGCTCTACATCCTCTATACCTCAGGCACGACCGGCATCCCCAAGGGCGTGGTGCGCGACAATGGCGGCCATCTCGTCGCGGTGAAATGGTCGATGTTCAATCTCTACGGCGTCAAGCCGGGTGAGGTGTGGTGGTGCGGCTCCGACATCGGCTGGGTGGTCGGCCACAGCTACATCGTCTATGGCCCGCTGCTGCATGGCGCGACCACGGTCATGTATGAGGGCAAGCCGGTCGGCACGCCCGATGCCGGCGCGTTCTGGCGCGTCATCAGCGAGCACAAGGCGGTCGCGCTGTTCACCGCGCCGACCGCGTTCCGTGCGATCCGCAAAGAGGACCCGGAGGGCAAATTCATCCGGCAATATGACCTGTCGAAGTTCCGCACCCTGTTCCTCGCCGGCGAGCGCGCCGATCCTCCGACGGTGGAGTGGGCAGAGCAGCAGTTGAAGGTGCCGGTCATCGACCATTGGTGGCAGACCGAAACAGGCTGGTGCATCGCCGGCAATCCGGTCGGGCTCGGCATGCTGCCGGTGAAGCACGGCTCGCCGACCGTGCCGATGCCGGGCTACCAGGTCGACGTCGTCGACGAAGCGGCAAAACCCGTGGGCGCCAACACCATGGGCTCGATCGTCATCAAGCTGCCGATGCCGCCGGGCTGCCTGCCGACGCTGTGGAATCAGGACGAGCGTTTCAAGGAAGCCTATCTCACCGAATTCCCCGGCTACTACAAAACCTCCGACGCCGGCTACAAGGACGAGGACGGCTATGTCTGGGTGATGGGCCGCACCGACGACATCATCAATGTCGCCGGTCACCGCCTCTCCACAGGCGGCATGGAGGAGATTCTCGCCTCGCACGCCGATGTCGCCGAATGCGCGGTGCTCGGCATCAAGGACGCCATCAAGGGCGAGGTGCCCTGCGGCTTCCTGGTGCTGAAGGCCGGCGTGAAGCGACCGCCCGCCGAGATCGAGAAGGAGATCATCGCGCTGGTGCGCGACAAGCTCGGCCCTGTCGCCGCCTTCAAGCTCGCGATCACCGTCGGCCGTCTGCCCAAGACGCGCTCTGGCAAAATCCTGCGTGGCACCATCAAGAAGATCGCCGACGGCGAGACGTGGACGATGCCCGCGACGATCGAAGACCCCAAGGTTCTGGAGGAGATCGGGGATGCGTTGAAGGGCAGGGTGTAATTTTTTGCTGTCATTCCGGGGCGATGCGAAGCATCGAACCCGGAATGACGGTGCAAGGGACTTACAATCTCCTCATTCCGCGCTAGAAGTGCCCGCAATTGAGGGACCCTGCATGCCATTTTCCGCCGTTCCGCGCATTCTCACCGCAGCCCTGCTCGCCCTCGTGCTCGCTGCCTGCGCCGCGCGTAACCAGAATCCGGTGGCTGTTGGCAATGACGACGACGATGCCGTCTGCCAGGGCCGCGGCTATCCGCAGGGCTCGCCCGAATACGTTGCCTGCCGCAAGGACCGCGACGTGCAGCGCAACGCAGCCACCGCCCGTTCCGACCGCCGCCAGCGCGATCTCGGCGAGTATATGCTAAACAATCCGGTGCGCCCGTAAGACTGCAAGGAGGCCGTCATGAACGAAGATCTGTTCAACACCAGCCTGCGCAAATTCCTGAAGCAGGTCGGCGTCACCTCACAGCGCGAGATCGAGAAGGCGGTGCGCGATGCGATCGCGGCCGGCAAAATCAAGGGGCACGAGAAGCTGAGAGCGAAGATGGTGCTGACCATCGACAGCGTCGGTCTCAGCCATGAGGTGGGCGAGGAGATCGAGCTGGGATAACGGCAGCTCGGCGTCGAGCAGCTCTGGAGGATGATGGACCCGCCGCGCTCGAACCAACATCGAGAGCCGAGGCTTGCGCCTCGTCGTCCTCCGTCAGCGCCCGCATACTTTGCCCGCGGGGCGTTCGGACTGCCAACCTTTTAGGCAGGTCCGGTTTCCCGTTCCTCTGAAGCACAAGCGCTTTTCTCTGGCACGGCGATTGCTACTATGGCTGCAGAGTTGGCAGCTAGGGTTCCGGTTTCCGCGAGGGAATGTCTGGTCCGAGAGTTGCCGCCAGGGGGTGAGCCCCTGGTGCACGGCGGGATAAAAGCCCGGGAGACCTCAGTGGCCGCGTTTGGCAGGCACTAGGTCGTCGTTTCCCAGTGCTCTCGATTGCCAGTCCGCGGTCATCAAACCGATGAGGGACTGGAAATGCGAACCCTGAAAAACCTGCTCATTGCCGTTGCTGCCACCGGCCTGCTGGCGACGTCCGCGACGTCGCCCGCGCTCGCCGAGAAGAAAAAAGAATTCAACATCGCCTGGACGATCTACGTCGGCTGGATGCCGTGGCCCTACGCTGCGGAAGCCGGCATCGTGAAGAAATGGGCCGACAAATACGGCATCAAGATCAACGTCACCCAGATCAACGACTACGTCGAATCGATCAACCAGTACACCGCCGGAAAATTCGACGGCGTCACCGTCACCAACATGGACGCGTTGACGATCCCCGCCGCCGGTGGCGTCGACACCACCGCCATCATCATGGGCGACTATTCGAACGGCAATGACGGTGTCGTGCTCAAGAAGGGCAAGACGCTCGCCGACATCAAGGGCCAAAAGATCAACCTCGTCGAGCTGTCGGTGTCGCACTATCTGCTCGCGCGCGGGCTCGGCACGGTGAAGCTCGCCGAGAAGGATATCAAGACCGTCAACACCTCGGATGCCGACATCGTCGCGGCCGCCAAGTCCAAGGACTCGACTGCGATCGTCACCTGGAATCCGCAGCTCCTCGAGGTCAAGGCGGAACCGGGCGCCACGCTGGTCTACGATTCCAGCAAGATCCCCGGCGAGATCGAGGACCTGCTCGTCGTCAGCACCACGACGCTGAAGGACAATCCCGATCTCGCCAAGGCGCTGGTGGGCATCTGGTACGAGACCATCGCGCTGATGAAGGACGGCGGCGAGAAGGGCAAGACCGCGCGCGAGGCGATGGCCAAGCTCTCGGGCACCGATCTTGCGGGCTTCGAGGCCCAGCTCAAGACCACCTATATGTACTACGAGCCGAAGGACGCCGTCGCCTTCATGACCGGTCCCGAGTTGCCGAAGATCATGGACACCGTGCGCGGCTTCTGCTTCGAGCACAATCTGCTCGGCGAGAACGTCAAGTCCAAGGATGCCGTCGGCATCGAGACGCCGGGCAAGACGCTGGGCTCGACCAAGAACGTCAAGCTCCGTTTCGACCCCAGCTACATGAAGCTCGCGGCGGACGGGAAGCTGTAGCCTCGACGGAACGAGATGGGATGCCGGAGTTGCGCTGCCTCGTTCCGCATGCGGGGCGAGGTAGTGTCGCGGCCGGCCCGTCGATCCGATATGGCCAGGCTGCAGTCGCTTGAACCGATACCCAGCGCGACTCGTTTGTCCGGAGTGGAGGCTTCCTGATGCCACGTGCCATGAACGTCGTGCCCTCACGGGGCAGCCGGATCATTCTGGCATTGCTGCCGTTCCTGCTGATCGCGCTTGTCTACGTGATCGGCTCGGCGGAGCGGCGTGCCGCCAATCCGGACGACAAGCTGCTGCCGCCGGTTTCGGAGATGGTCGCGACGACCAAGCGGCTCGCCGCCGAGCCCGACCGGCGCTCCGGCGAATACGTGCTGTGGGCCGACACTGCGGCGAGCCTCCAGCGCCTGGCGCTCGGGCTCGGCATCTCCGCGCTCGTCGGGCTGGTGCTGGGGCTTGCGATCGGCCTGTTGCCGGTTGCGGGTGCGAGTTTCGGCACGCTGGTCGCCGTGCTCTCGATGATTCCACCCATGGCCGTGCTGCCGATCCTCTTCATCGTGTTCGGCCTCGGCGAATTGTCGAAGGTGGTGCTCATCATCATCGGCGTCACGCCGATGCTGGTCCGCGATCTCTCGCTCGAGGTCGGGAGCATGCCACGGGAGCAGCTCATCAAGGCGCAGACGCTCGGCGGTTCGACCTGGCAGGTCGCCATTCGGGTGGCGCTGCCGCAGATCATGCCGCGCCTGATCAAGTGCATGCGGCTGATGATCGGCCCAGCCTTCCTGTTCCTGATCTCGGCGGAAGCGATCGCCGCCGATGTCGGCCTCGGCTACCGCATCTTCCTGGTCCGCCGCTATCTGTCGATGGACGTGATCCTGCCTTACGTCGCCTGGATCACCCTGCTTGCCTATCTCTTCGATCTCGCTCTGGTCTTCATCGGCCGCCGCGCCTTTCCCTGGGCCTATGAGCAGGAGGCGCGCCGATGAGCACGCTCTCCTTCAGGAACATCTGGGTCGAATATGGCGACCAGATCGTGCTGGAACGCATCAATCTCGAGATCGCCTCTGGCACGTTCCTGTCCATCGTCGGGCCGTCGGGCGCCGGCAAGAGCACCTTCCTGCGCCTGATCCTCGGACAGGAGAAGCCGTCGCAGGGCACGGTCCTGCTTGACGGCAAGCCGTTTCCCGCCGAGCCCGGGCCCGACCGCGGCATCGTGTTCCAGCGCTACTCGGTGTTTCCGCATCTCACCGTGCTCGGCAACGTGCTGCTGGGTTACGAATTCGCCGAACGTCGGCTCACCGCGCGGCTGCTCGGCGAGCCTCGACGCAAGGCGGTCGAGCAGAGCCTCGCATTGATCGAGGCGGTCGGCCTCGGCCCGCACCGCGACAAATATCCGAGCGCGCTGTCCGGCGGCATGCAGCAGCGGCTCGCGATCGCGCAGGCGCTCGCCAAGCGACCGCGCGTGCTGCTGCTCGACGAGCCGTTCGGCGCGCTCGATCCCGGCACGCGCGCGCAGATGCATGCGCTGATCAAGCCGTTGTGGCGCGACCTGAAGATGACCATCGTCATGGTCACCCACGACATCAAGGAGGCCTTCGGGCTCGCGACGCGCCTGATTGCGCTGGACCGCGTCCGCCGCGATCCGCAGGCACCCGAGCGCTTCGGCGCCAGGATCACCTACGACCTCGACCTCACCCGCGATGGCGCGGTGCCCGTGCTGGGCTTCATCAGGGCCGAGGCGGAAGCCCGTTCATAGACGAAACGACGAAAGGGAGTACCATCCATGTTGTCCGACATCCGCATGCGCCGCGCGCGCCGCGCCGGCTCTTTGGCCGCGCCCCGGCAAGCGCGCCGGCATCATCCCGACTTCGACAAGATGGCGACCCAGGGCTGGCAGTCGCTGGAGGCCGAAGGCAGGCTGCCGAGTGCCGGCTGGCGCAAGGAGCGGCAATGGGCGCTCGACATGGGCCTGCCGGGCGCCGACAGCCTGACCGACCGCGACATCCCGACCTTCGCGCGCGGTGAGCTGCCGCATTTTGCCGGGATCAACACTTTCATGAAGGCACCCTATGTCGAGAACGTGCGTGACGTCGCCAAATACGACGCCGCCGTGATCGGCATTCCCTTCGATTCCGGCACCACCTATCGTCCGGGCACCCGCTTCGGGCCGCAGGGCATCCGCCGCATCTCGGCGCTCTACACGCCCTATAATTACGAGCTCGGCGTCGACCTGCGCGAGCAGATGACGCTGTGCGACGCTGGCGACGTCTTCACCATTCCGGCCAATCTCGAAAAGAGTTTTGACCAGATCTCGCGCGGTGTCGCGCATGTGTTCTCGTCGGGCGCGCTGCCGATCATGCTCGGCGGCGACCATTCGATCGGCTTCCCCTGCGTGCGCGGCATCGCGCAATGCACCGACAAGCGGATCGGTATCATCCATTTTGACCGCCACATCGATATCCAGGAGAAGGATCTCGACGAGCGTATGCACACCACGCCCTGGTACTGGGCGACCAACCTGCCGAACGTCAAGCCGACCAACCTCGTGCAGCTCGGCATCGGCGGCTGGCAGGTGCCGCGCGAGGGCGTCGAGGTCGCGCGCAAGCGCAACACCAACGTCCTCACCATTGCCGATATCGAGAGGATCGGGCTGGAGAAGACCGCCGAGATCGCGCTGGAGCTGGCATGGAAGGACGCCGACGCGGTCTACATCTCGTTCGACGTCGATTCCATCGACTGCGGCTTCGTCCCGGGGACCGGCTGGCCGGAGCCGGGCGGCTTTCTGCCGCGCGAGGCCCTGAAGATTCTCGGCCTCGTCGCCGCCGAGGGCCTCTGCGGTCTCGAAGTGGTCGAGGTGTCGCCGCCCTACGACACCTCCGACATCACCGCGCTGATCGGCGTGCGTGTCGTGGTGGAGGCGCTGGGCTCCATGGTCGCCCATGGCAAGCTTGGCAGCCACAAGAGGATCATCAACAAGCCGGTCGCGTATTGAGGTCCGCCATGCATCGCCATCATCATCACGGGCATCATCATCACGGCCATGGTCATGATCATGACCACGCGCACGATCATGACCACGACCATCTGCCGCACGGCCCCGGCCACAACCATTCGCATGCCCGCGCGCCGGCGCAATGGCAGACGCCGCATCAGCCCGACGGCACGAAGAGCGGCGCCGCCGCACCGGAGCCCGACCTCGACAAGGTCGAGGCCGCCTTCGTCGACGGCTTTCTGCAAGCCCCCGATCCCACCAGCTTCCTGCGCCTTGCCCGTATTCCCTTCGAGATCGCGGCCGCCGACACAAATCTCAAGCTGCTGCGCGTCGAGATCGACGCGCTCACCGATGTCGGCAGCCTGACCCCGCATCTTGGTGGCGGTGCCTTCCGCTACGACCCGCTGCCGTCCAATTTCGTCTCAAGGCGCCGCCGATTGCGCTTCGTCTATTTCGACGGCAGCAATCTGTGTCCGCTGACCTACGCCGCGCTGCGCGAGCTGGAGGCCCCGGCCAGTCCGTCCTCGCTGCGATGAGCGACCGCCGGCGCGCGGCATGCCCGGCGGAAGTTTAGTGCGCGACTGGCTCGCATTGTCTTCTGCCGTGACGCGTTTGCAACGCCGCAATCGAATTGCGGCGTGAGATGCCCGATTTGACCGGCGTCAAATACTTTGCCGTCCCCTTTCTGCTGTGACGGTACATGTCACGCAACGAAGCGTCGGCATGGCTATGGGGATTTCAATGCAAAGAATAAAATGGACGATGGCGTCGCTGGCCTTCGCGGCGGCGCTGGGCGGGGCTTTCACGACGGCACAAGCCGCCGATCTGCCGGTGTATCGCAAGGCGCCGCCGCCGGTGGAGGCGTTCAATCCCTGGATGATCCGCCTGCGCGCGCTCGGCGTGCTCCCGGATGCCGGCGGCAGCACCGTCAATGTCGCGGGCGTTCCTTCGCTGTCGTCGCCGAATTCCGGCCTGTCGATCAGCAATCAGGTCGTGCCCGAGCTCGACATCAGCTATTTCTTCACCAGGAACATCGCGGCCGAACTGATCCTCGGCGTGACCCGGCACTCGATCAGCGGCACCGGCTCGCTTGCCAGCCTTCCGATCGGCAAGACCACGCTGCTGCCGCCGACGTTGACACTGCAGTATCACTTCACCGACCTTGGCGCTTTCAAGCCCTATGTCGGCGCGGGCATCAACTACACAGTGTTCTTCAACAATTCGGCGGCGAACACGCCAGCTGCGATCGTCGGGCCACCCGCGATCGTGGCGACCACCACCAATCTGAGCGTCAGCAACGCCTTTGGCGGCGCCGTGCAATTCGGCTTCGACTACATGCTCGACAGGCACTGGGGCCTCAACGTCGACGTGAAGAAGCTGTGGCTGCGGCCGAACTACACCGCAACGGTCAGTGGCCTGCCGGTGACCGGCACTGCCCATATCGACCCATGGCTGGTCGGCGCCGGTGTTACCTACAAGTTCTGACACCGGTGATTTTGGGGAGGCAGAACGCCTCCCCAATGTCGTTCCGGACAAGCCGCGCAGCGCGGCGCAGATCCAGGACCCGTTACCCCGTATCGTAGGGGATCATGTTGCAAACGCTTGCCGTGCCAACATGCAGTCGGGGTAAAGGGCTTTCGCGAGGACGACATCGAACAAAAAACGCGGCAGGTTGCCCTGCCGCGTTTGAACCGATTTGAGAGGGAGCGAAGATTACTCCTCGTCGTCCTGCTTCTTGCCGCCGAGCGTCTTGAGCTTGGCGAACACGGCGTCGACGTTGAGGTCGTCGCTCGACTTTTCCGCACCCTCGTATTCCGGCTCCTTCTTGGTGGTCTCGGAGGCCGGCAGCAGCGTGGCGCCGCCATAGGCGGCGTCGATCGGCTTCTCCTTGGCGGCGCGCGCCACCTCGAAGTCGAGCTCGATCTGCGAGCAGAGCCCGAGGGTGACGGGGTCGATCGGGGTCAGCGAGGACGTGTTCCAGTGGGTGCGGTCGCGGACGCTGGCAATGGTGCTCTTGGTGGTTCCGACCAGGCGCATGATCTGGGCGTCCTTAAGCTCCGCATGGTTGCGCAGCAGCCAGAGGATGGCGCTGGGGCGCTCATGGCGGCGGGACACCGGGGTGTAGCGCGGCCCCTTGCGCTTGGGCTGGGGCGGCAGCACCACCTTGCTCTCCTGGAGGCGGAGCCGGTAATCCTGGTTCTTCTCGCCCTTTTCGATCTCCTCACGGGTCAACTGGCCGTTGGAAATGGGGTCCATGCCCTTGATGCCCTGGGCGGCGTCGCCATCGGCGATGGCGCGCACCTCCAGCGGGTGCATCTTGGTGAAATCGGCGACCTGGTCGAAGGTCAGCGCCGTGTTATCGAGCAGCCAGACGGCGGTCGCCTTGGGCATCAGAGGTGCGTTGCTCATGGCAAATCTCCTTTGTGCTTCGCCCACCTCTTTGGAGGCGAAACCGGTGGTCATCAGCGATGACGGGAATTCACGCTATATAAGCCCTGGGGGGCCCCGGGTGCAATGGTTCTGCTATAGTGCCTTGACAGCGCCCGAAAGGGGGCCCAAGTCCTACAAAAGTCCTGTTAAATACCGTAAGTCGTAGTCCCATACCGACCGTTCCCGGCCTGTTGGCCCAGGGGTGATTCGGTCCCGAGATCGCTTCATGTCAGCCAAACCAGACCTTAGAATCGTGCTTTGTTCTCCCCGTGGCTTCTGTGCGGGGGTCGTGCGGGCCATCGATACCGTGGAACGTGCCCTCACCATCTATGGGGCCCCGGTCTATGTCCGCCACGAGATCGTGCACAACAAATACGTCGTGGATGGGCTGAAGAAGAAGGGCGCGATCTTCGTCGAGGAGTTGGCTGAAATCCCGGAAAATACCACCGCGCCGGTGGTGTTCTCGGCCCATGGCGTGCCGAAATCAGTTCCGGCCGACGCCCAGTCCCGCAACCTGTTTTCGCTGGATGCGACCTGTCCGCTGGTCACCAAAGTGCACCGCGAGGCCGCCATCCACTTCAAGCGTGGCCGCGAGATCTTCTTGATCGGCCACTCCCATCACCCCGAGGTGGTCGGCACCCTCGGCCAGTTGCCGGTCGGCGCCGTGACCCTGATCGAGACCGCCGAGGACGCCAAGACCGTGGCGCCGAAGGATCCCAACAACCTCGCCTTCGTGACCCAGACCACGCTGTCGATCGACGACACCGCGGAGATCGTTGCGCTTCTGAAGGAGCGCTTCCCGAACATCAACGGGCCGCACAAGGAAGACATCTGCTACGCCACCACCAACCGCCAGCTTGCGGTGAAGAAGGTGGCGCCGGTGGTCGACGCGCTCATTGTTGTCGGTGCTCCCAATTCGTCGAACTCGCAGCGCCTGCGCGAGGTTGCCGAGCGCGAGGGCTGCAAGGTCGCGGTGCTGGCGCAGCGCGCCGCCGAGATCGACTGGGAGCGGTTCGCCAATATCAAGAGCCTCGGTATCACCGCGGGCGCGTCTGCGCCGGAGGTGATCGTGGAGGAGATCATGGACGCCTTCGCCGAGCGCTTCACGCTGCATGTGGAGACGGTCTCGGCCGCGGAGGAGAACGAGTTCTTCCCGCTGCCGCGCTCGCTGCGCCCCGAAGCCGCCGCCGAGTAGTCGTTTATGGCGGTCTATACCGACGTCGCCGCCGACGACCTCGCGGAATTCCTGACCCAGTACGATCTCGGCGATCTCCTGTCCTACAAGGGCATCGCCGAGGGCGTGGAGAATTCGAACTTCCTGCTGCACACCAGCAAGGGGTCGTACATCCTCACGCTCTATGAGAAGCGGGTGGCGAAGAACGATTTGCCGTTCTTCCTCGGGCTGATGACGCATCTCGCCGAGCACGGCATCAACTGCCCGCTGCCCGTGAAGGGCAAGGACGGCGAGGCGCTGCGCGAGCTCGCGGAGCGGCCGGCTGTCATCATCACCTTCCTCGAAGGCGTCTGGCCGCGCAAACCGAACGCCACGCATTGTGCCGGCGTCGGCCAGGCGCTGGCGAAGATGCATCTGGCCGGGCGCAACTTTGCGATCCGGCGGCCGAACGCGCTCTCCGTCTCCGGCTGGCGTCCGCTGTTCGATGCGGCGAGCACACGCGCCGACGAGGTGCAGCCGGGCTTGCGCGGGTTTCTCTCAACCGAGCTCGACTATCTCGAGAGCGGCGTCTGGCCAACGAGCCTGCCTGAGGGCGTGATCCACGCCGATCTCTTCAACGACAACGTCTTCTTCCTCGGCGACCAGCTCTCCGGCCTGATCGACTTCACCTTCGCCTGCAACGACATGTTCGCCTATGACGTCGCGATCTGCCTCAACGCCTGGTGCTTTGAGCGTGACGATTCCTTCAACGTCACCAAGGCGCGCGCCTTCCTCAACGCCTATGGCCGCGAGCGCAAGCTGACGGAGGCGGAAGAGGCGGCGCTGCCACTCCTGGCGCGGGGGGCGGCGATCCGCTTCCTGCTGACGCGGCTCGTCGACTGGCTCAACGTGCCGCCCGGGGCATTGGTGCGGCCGAAGGATCCACTGGAATATGTCCGCAAGTTGCGCTTCCACCAGAGCGTGACGAGCGTGCGCGACTACGGGCTGATGCCGTCAGGACTGGTCGCGTGAGCGAGCGTCCCGTCGTCACGATCTATACCGACGGTGCCTGCTCGGGAAATCCCGGGCCCGGCGGCTGGGGCGCGATCCTGAAATTCGGCGACAAGGAGAAGGAGCTGAACGGCGGCGAGCGCCATACCACCAACAACCAAATGGAGTTGATGGCGGCGATCTCGGCGCTGGAAGCGCTGAAAAAGCCCTGCACGGTCGATCTCTACACCGACAGCCAGTATGTGCGGCAGGGCATCACCGGCTGGATCCACGGCTGGAAGCGCAACGGCTGGCGCACCGCCGACAAGAAGCCGGTCAAGAACGTCGAGCTATGGCAGCGCCTCGATGCCGCGCTGAAAGCGCATGAAGTCCGCTGGCACTGGGTCAAGGGCCACGCCGGCCATCCCGAAAACGAACGCGCGGATCAATTGGCGCGCGACGGGGTTGCGATGGCGCGGATGCAGACGCGGGTGAACGAGTAGGTAAGGCGCGCTGGTCCCTCCACTCGTCATGGCCGGGCTCGACCCGGCCATCCACGACTTACTGCGCTTCACCAAGAACGTGGATGCCCGGGACAAGCCCGGGCATGACGCGGTTGTCGGCTTTGCGGTGACGCGAAAGCTCAGAGCTGCCCGAGCAGCGTATCGCCGCCGGAGACTTCGACCTTGCCGGGCATGGCTTCGAGGTTGAGCTTCTTCACCACGCCGTTCTCGATCAGCATCGAGTAGCGCTTGGAGCGGATGCCGAGGCCGTTGCCGGAGGCGTCGAGCTCCATGCCGATCGCCTTGGTGAAGTCGGCATTGCCGTCGGCGAGGAAGATCGCCTCGTCGCGCTGGTCGGTGTCGCGCTTCCAGGCGTTCATCACGAAGGCGTCGTTGACCGAGACGATCGCGATCGTGTTCACGCCCTTGTCCTTCATGGCGTAGGCGTTGAGGAAGATGCTCGGCAGGTGCATCTTGTGGCAGGTGCCGGTGTAGGCGCCGGGCACCGCGAACAGCGCAACCTTCTTGCCGCCAAAGATGTCCTCGGTCGATTTGACCTGCACGCCATCGGCCGTCATCACGCGGAATTTCGCATCGGGCAGCTTGTCGCCAACTTGGATCGCCATCGTACTCTCTCCCAAAAATTCGGTTCCGCTTTGTAGACCGGGCGGCGGGCCTGCACAATATTGCCGATGCCCAAAGCGCAAGCGGCTGGCCGCCCTTCACCGTGATGTCATCACCCGGTAAAGCCGCCCTTGTCGAGGAAATCCTGCTCCTCGGCGGTCATGGCGCGGCCGAGCACGGGGTTGCGGTGAGGGAAGCGGCCGAACCGGCGGATGATGTCGGCATGCTCCTCGGCGTATTTCAGATTCTCGGTGCTGTCGATCGCCCGGAACAGCGCCACGCAGTGCAGTTGGTCGCCGAGATGCTCCGAATGCATGAAGGGCAGATAGAGGAATTCGCGCAAGGTCGGATCGATCCGTGTGTCGACCCCGCGGCCGATCGCGCGATGCGCCACCTCGCGCGCCAGCGCATCGGTCGAGAACGTGCGGGGGTCGCCGCGAAACATGTTGCGGGGAAACTGGTCGAGCACGATGACGAGCGCGAGTGCGCCGTCGTCGCTGTCTTCCCACGAGGACAGCTCGCCTGCGGCAGCCCTGCGCCACAGGTCCCGATAGCGCTCGCGGATTTCGGTATCGAAGGCGTCGTCGCGCGTGTACCAACGCTCGCTGCCGGCCTCTCGCCAGAAGGCGAGGATGCCGGCAGGCGTTGCGTCACTCATGCTGGACACAACAGGCGCAGGCCGCTTACGCCGCTTGAGCCTTCTTCTCGTCGCGCAGCTCGCGGCGCAGGATCTTGCCGACATTGGTCTTCGGCAGATCGGTCCTGAACTCGATGTGCTTGGGCACCTTGTAGCCGGTGAGCTGCTCGTGACAGAACTTGATGACGTCCTCGGCCGTGAGGTTCGGATCCTTCTTGACCACGAACGCCTTGACCGCCTCGCCCGACTTGGAATCGGGAATGCCGATCACGGCGCATTCGAGCACGCCCGGATGGCTCGCGATCACTTCCTCGACCTCGTTCGGATAGACGTTGAAGCCGGAGACCAGGATCATGTCCTTCTTGCGATCGACGATCTTGGTGTAGCCTTTCTCGTCCATCACGCCGATGTCGCCGGTGCGGAAATAGCCGTCCGCCGTCATCACCTTCGCGGTCTCGTCCGGACGGTTCCAGTAGCCGGACATGACCTGCGGGCCCTTGGCGCAAATCTCGCCGGATTGTCCGAGCGGCACTTCGTTGCCGTCGTCGTCGCGGATCGAAATATCGGTCGACGGCACCGGCAGACCGATCGTGCCCGAGAACTGCTCGATGTCGGCCCGGTTGCAGGTCAGCGTCGGCGAGGTCTCCGACAGGCCATAGCCTTCCGACAAGGTGCAGCCGGTGACCTTCAGCCATTTCTCGGCGACCGGCTTCTGGGTGGCCATGCCGCCGCCATTGCTGATCTTCAGCTTCGAGAAGTCGAGCTTGTCGAAGCCGGGTGTGTTGAGGAGGCCGTTGTAGAGCGTGTTGACGGCAGGGAAGAAGCTCACCTGGTACTTCTGCAGTTCCTTGACGAAGCCTGCCATGTCGCGCGGATTCGGGATCAGGAGATTGGTGCCGCCGGAACGGACGCCCAAGAGGTAGCACGCCGTCAATGCGAAGATGTGATAGAGCGGCAGCGCG
>NZ_PPPT01000206.1 GCF_006483445.1 Bradyrhizobium guangdongense
GCGGGGAGAGGCGAAGAGAGTTGAGTCAGCCCGCCAGATCCAGCTTCGACGCCACGGTCGAATCCGCGTTGAGGCGATAGATGATCGGCACGCCGGTGGCGAGCTCGCGCTTCAAGATGCCTTCGGGCGACAGCTTTTCCAGCACCATGATCAGCGCGCGCAGCGAATTGCCGTGGGCGGCGACC
Organism: Bradyrhizobium guangdongense; assembly: GCF_006483445.1. GTDB lineage: Bacteria > Pseudomonadota > Alphaproteobacteria > Rhizobiales > Xanthobacteraceae > Bradyrhizobium > Bradyrhizobium guangdongense_A. Next base: position 186 of record NZ_PPPT01000206.1, read on the forward strand.
AGGGTGCGCTTGCCGTTGAGCACGCCGGGCAGGATCTCCTGCACGTAATAGGGCAGCGCGCGCGCGAGCGTGTCCTTCAGGCTTTCGCCGCCGGGCGGCGGCACGTCGTAGGAGCGGCGCCAGACATGCACCTGCTCCTCGCCCCATTTCTTGCGCGCGTCGTCCTTGTTGAGGCCGGAGAGATCTCCATAGTCACGCTCGTTGAGCGCGAGATCCTTCGACGTCGGCAGGCCGGTCTGGCCGAGCTCGGTGAGGATCAGGTCGAGCGTATGCTGCGCGCGCGTCAGCACCGAGGTGAAGGCGACGTCGAACACGAGCCCCTGCGCCTTGAGCTTGCGGCCGGCTTCCCTGGCTTCCGCGATGCCCTGCTCGGTGAGGTCAGGATCCTTCCAGCCGGTGAAGAGGTTTTTCAGATTCCATTCGCTCTGGCCGTGGCGCACGAGCACGAGAAGACGTTCGCTCATTCCTGCTTTCCGTTGGTTATAGCGTTCAGATGTCGGCGAGACCGAGCACGTCGGCCATCGAATAATGTCCCGGGCTCTTGCCGTGGGCCCACAGCGCTGCCTTCAGCGCACCGTGCGCGAACAGCATGCGGTCCTCGGCGTGATGCGACAGCGTCAGGCGTTCGAACGGGCCGAGGAAGCTCACGGTGTGATCCCCCGCCGCGGTGCCGCCGCGCAGGGAGGCGAAACCGATGGCGCCGGACTTTCGTACGCCGGTAATGCCGTCACGGCCGCGTTCCGAATGCTCGTCGAGCGAGACGCCGCGCCCGGCGGCGGCGGCCTGACCCAGCATCAGCGCGGTGCCCGAGGGCGCGTCGACTTTCATGCGGTGATGCGTCTCGACGATCTCGATGTCGAAGGTCTCGTCGAGCGCCTTGGCGACGCGCTTGACGACGGCGGCGAGCAGATTGACGCCGAGGCTCATATTGCCCGACTGCACCACCACGGCGCGGTTGGTCACGCTCTTGATCACGGCATTGTCTGATGACGAAAGGCCGGTCGTGCCGACGACATGAACGATGCCGCGCTCGGCCGCGATCGCGACATTGGCGATGGTGGCGGCCGGCACGGTGAAATCGAGGATGCCGTCGGCATCCTTCGACATCGCCCAGAGATCGGCCGAGAGTTTGATGCCATTGGCCGGCAGCCCCGCGAGCACGCCTGCATCCTTGCCGAGCAGCTCGGAGCCTGGTGCCTCCAGCGCGCCGGCCAGCACCGCGCCTTTGCTCTCGGAAATTGCCCGCGTCAGCGCCCGGCCCATCCGGCCGCCGGCTCCTGCAACAATCAAGCGCATGTCGGACATGGTGTGATCCTCTCGGGGGCCGTTGTAGCGGGGGGATGTTGTTCCGGCAACCGAAGGGTGCCCCCGTCATTCCGGGGCGGCTCGCCAGAGCCGAACCCGGAATCT
>NZ_PPPT01000207.1 GCF_006483445.1 Bradyrhizobium guangdongense
GCCTTGGAGGCCTGCGCCTGCAGCACGAAGGAGGAGAGGTCCGGCGTCGCCAAGGGCGGCCGCACCGAGCCCAGCACCTTGCCGCCATTGGCGGTCACGACGGCGGAGGCGTCGCGCTCCAGCGAATGGCCGAAGGCGTAATCGTCGGTGATGAAGAACCAGCTATCGCCGCCGCGCTTGACCACGGCCTGCGCGGTGCCGACAGCGAGCGCGCGGGTGTCGAACACCCACTGGATCGCGTAAGGCGAGCAGAATTTGCCGTGGAAGTCGGCAGTACCCGTCGAATGCGTGATGAACAGCTTCTTCTTCTCGTTGGCGATGTTCTGCACGGCAAGGCCGACGGCGGAGACCGGCACATCGACGATGAGATCGACCTGATCGACGTCGTACCAGCGCCGCGCGATCCCGCCGCCGATATCGGGCTTGAGCTGGTGGTCGCCGACGATCACGCTGATCGGCTTGCCCAGCACCTTGCCGCCGAAATCGTCGATCGCCATCTGCGCCGCCGTCACCGAGCCCTGGCCGGTCGGCGTCGAGGCCGGGCCGTTCATGTCGGTGAGCACGCCGATCTTGACGATGTCGTCGGACACTTGCGCGAACGCCGCGCCCGACACCAGCGTCGCCGCAAGTGCGGCAACGACGGACAGTCCTGTAGTCCTTGGAGACACGCTTTTCCTCCCTCGTCCGGCGCATTGGCCGGTGTTGCCTGTGCCGCTTGAGGCGCGGCTGAATTGGTTTCTTTTGCAACTATTGGAGAGGGGCGTCAACGTGGCTTCAGGCGGCGAAGCGGATTTGTCCTGCGGGCGAGGTATCGTAGCCCGTGAGTTCCTCGGCGCGCTGCCGCAGCCGCTTGTCGGTCAGGAACCGGATCAGCGCCTGCATCGGCGGGCGGAAATAGCTGCGTTGCCGCAGCGCAAGATCAAAGCTTTCCCAGAGCAGCGGCGCGAATTCGAGCCCCGCCGCCTTGGCCGCGGCCCGCGTTGCGACGCCGCAATCCGCGTTCCCTGCGCGGATCGCGGCCGCAAGGTCCGGCCCGGTGAGGCAGGGATCGTCCATCCGGCGCAGGTCCTTCTGTGAAGCGCCGGCGCGCTTCAACAGCACGTCGAGCAGCATCTGCGCGCCCGCGCCCTGCTGGCGCAGCGCCATTTTCGCGCCGAGCGCCAGCACGTCGGACAGGCTGCGCAGCTTCTTCGGATTGCCTGCCGGCAGCACCAATCCTTGTTCGCGGCGCACCATGCCGATCAGCACCACGTCGTGCAGGTCGGATGCCGTGCGCACCGCCGCCGCATTGGCATCGTTTGCCAGATTGTCCGAGGAATCGATGCTGTGAAAATGCACCGCAGCCGCCATCACCTCGTTGCGCTGCAGACGCTCGAGCCCGCGCGCGGTGCCCTCGCTCAACGAGGCGAGGCCCGAGCCGGACTCACGCAGGCTCCATTCCAAGAGATCGTCCTGGCTGCCGCCGATGATCGGTGGCGGCTCCGAGGTCAGCATTCCGGAGGGGCGCGCCAGGCCGGACAGGACCCAGAGGTCGAGTTCATGCCGGGGAAACAGCCACTTCCCGGTCACCTTGCTGCACGGGATCGCGCCCGTTGTGACGAGCTCATAGAGCTTCCGCTCGCCCAACCGGAGGTAGTCGGCAGCCTCGCTGGTGGTCAAAAATTCCATTCTGCATTCCTATGCATATTCTTGTTTGTTTTTTGGCATTTGACGCGAGCAGGAATCTTTGCAGTTCATTGGGGGTAACTGGATCAGTCGGTTCCGGCGAGGGAACAATGCCCGATCACCTCAATGCTTTGCAACTGATCCTGTCAGGCGACCCCACCCTGGTTGCAATCGTGCGGCTGTCGCTAGGGGTGAGCCTGGCTGCCGTGCTTCTGGCGGCGGCGATCGGCATGCCGCTCGGGGCGCTGTTGGCGCTGACCCGGTTTCCGGGGCGCTCGGTGCTCGTGGTGCTGCTCAACGCGATGATGGGGCTGCCGCCGGTCGTCGTCGGGCTCGCGCTTTATCTGCTACTGTCCCGCTCCGGTCCCCTCGGCGAGTTCGGCATCCTCTTCACGCCGACCGCGATGGTGGTGGCGCAGACCGTTCTCATCCTGCCGATCATCGCCGCGCTGACGCGGCAGACGATCGAGGATCTCTGGACTGAATATCGCGACGAGCTCAGCGCTATGAATGTCGGCGCAGTCGGTCGGATGACGACGCTGCTGTGGGACGCGCGCTTCAGCCTGCTGACAGCCTTGCTCGCAGGTTTTGGCCGCGCCGCGGCCGAGGTCGGTGCAGTCATGATCGTCGGTGGCAATATCGACGGCTTCACCCGGACCATGACGACCACGGTGGCGCTCGAGACGTCCAAGGGCAATCTGCCGCTGGCGATGGGCCTGGGCGCGATCCTGATCGTGATCGTGCTCGCGATCAACGCGGCCGCCTGGGGCACGCGCGCCTGGTCGCAGAGGCTGACGGGTTGAGCATGCGCGCGCCGGCAAGCGATCTCCCCCTCATGTTCGAGAACGTCTCGCTACAGGCGGGTGCGACCATCATTCTCAACTCGCTGAGCCTCACGATCGCACCGGGCGCGCCGACCCTGATCGTCGGGCCCAATGGTTCGGGCAAGACCAGCCTGCTCAGGCTCTGCATGGGGCTTGCGACGCCGACGAGCGGCCGCATCAGTTGGGGCGGCCGCAGCGATCCGGCGCCGACGCGTCGCGCCTTCGTCTTCCAGCGTCCGGTGATGTTGCGGCGAACGGCCGCAGCCAATGTGAGCTACGCGCTGGCGCAGGCCGGCGCTCCGCGTTCAGGACGCGCGAGGCGCGCGGCAGATCTCCTAACGCGGGTCGGACTTGCCGATCTCGCGTCACGTCCGGCGCGCCTTCTCTCAGGCGGCGAGCAGCAACGGCTGGCATTGGCGCGCGCGCTCGCCCGCGATCCCGAAATCCTCCTGCTCGACGAGCCGACCGCCAATCTCGATCCGGCCGCGACGCGCGCGGTGGAAGAGATCGTGCTGTCGGCCGCGCAGTCCGGCATCAAGATCGTGATGGCCTCGCACGATCTCGGCCAGGTGCGCCGGCTTGCGGGCGAGGTCGTGTTCCTCGCGCGCGGGGCGCTGTGCGAGCGCGCTGCGACCGCCGATTTCCTCGATCATCCCGCAACATCAGAGGCGCGCGCCTTCCTGCGCGGCGATCTCGTCATTTGACCGGAGCATGCCCATGACCTCTCGCCGCTCGTTCGTCGCGCTCGCGATCCTGCTCGGCATCGTATCGTCAGGCACGCCGTCATCCGCGCAGGAGCGCTCGATCGTCGTCGCCTCCACCACCTCGACGCAGGATTCCGGGCTGTTCGGCTATCTCCTGCCGATCTTCAAGGCGAAGAGCGGCATCGATGTGAAGGTGATCGCGCAAGGCACCGGGCAGGCGCTCGACACCGCCCGGCGCGGCGACGCCGACGTCGTGTTCGTCCATGCCAAACCGCAGGAGGAAAAATTCGTCGCGGAAGGTTTTGGCGTGAAGCGCTTTGACGTGATGTACAACGATTTCGTGCTCGTCGGCCCGAAAAGCGATCCCGCCGGTGTGAAGGGCAAGGATATTGCCACCGCGCTGAAGACGATCGAGTCCAAGGGCGCGCCGTTCGTCTCGCGCGGCGATCGTTCCGGCACGCACGCGGCCGAGCTCGCGCTGTGGATCGTGGCCGGCATCGATATCGGAAGCGCCAAGGGCGCCTGGTATCGCGAGATCGGGCAGGGCATGGGCGCGGCGCTCAACACCGCGAGCGCGATGAACGCCTATGTGCTCGCCGACCGCGGCACCTGGATCTCCTTCAAGAACCGCGGCGATCTCGACATCGTCGTCGAAGGCGACCGGCGGCTGTTCAACCAGTACGGCGTGATGCTGGTGAATCCGGAAAGGCATCCGTCGGTGAAGAAGGAAGCGGGGCAGGTCTTTGTCGACTGGCTGGTGTCTGCCGAGGGGCAGGCCGCGATCGCCAGCTACAAGATCGAAGGCCAGCAGCTCTTCTTCCCCAACGCCGAGAAGAAGGGGAGCTGAGGCGAGCCAGTTGCCAAACGTCACGCGCCATGGTCCACCCTAGCGCATGACCCAGCGCCTGCCGCCATCGCTCACGCCGCTCGACGCCGCGCTCGCAGCCCTGCTGCGTGAGCTTCAGCCGGTCGCGCCGATCGCTTTGCCGCTGGCCGAGGCGCTCGGCTGCATTGCCGCCGAGATGCCGGTGCTCAAGGCGTATCCGCCGCATGATGTCGCAGCCGCGGACGGCTGGGCGCTGCGCGCCAACGATCTTGTCGGTGTGTCTTCTTATTCGCCGCTGCCGCTGCCTGCGCCGCCGGTCTGGGTCGAGAGCGGCGACGCGATGCCCGAAGGCACCGACTGCGTGCTCGATGCCGATGCAGTCGCGACCGTGGGGCCGATCAGCGAAGTGCTGGCCGAGGGAATTCCGGGGCAAGGCGTGCGGCGCGCCGGCAGCGACATTGCCGCGGGTGCATCGGTTGCTGCGCCGGGTACGAAAATCTGCGCAACGGATCTCATGCTCGCGCGCGCGGCTGGAGTCGGGATGCTGAGCGTGCGGCGCCCGCGCCTGCGCATCGTCAATGTCGGCGATAGCCGAGTCTCCGCGCGGCTGATTGCGGAGCACGCGCGCGCATGCGGAGCAGAGATCGTCGAGATCGCGGCAGGCGCGCGCGATCCGGCGTCAATCGCTGATGTGCTCGATGCCAGCGCCTGCGATCTGCTCCTGCTCATCGGCGGCACTGGTGTTGGGCGCGAGGACGCGGCCATCTCTGCTCTCGCCGTGCACGGCAATCTGCTCGCCCATGGTATCGCGCTCGAACCCGGGCGGACGGCGGCGACCGGCCGACTGGGCGCCGTTCCCGTCATCGCGCTGCCGGGATCGCCGGACCAGGCGCTCGCAACATGGCTGACGCTGGCGCGTCCGGTGCTTGATCGCCTGTCGGCGCGCCGGCAGCAACGGGCGATCACCCTGCCGCTCGCGCGCAAGATCGCCTCCGGCGTCGGCGTCGCCGAGATCGCGCTTTTGACCGAAGAGGCCGGAACCTGGCAGCCGCTTGCAGTCGGCGCGTTGGCGCTGCAGTCGATCGCGCGGGCAGACGGCTGGCTCCTGGTTCCCGGCGACAGCGAAGGCTTTGCTGCGGGGCAGCCGGTCGATGCTTATCGCCTGCGGGAGTGATATGGGTTCGACATGACCACGCCCCCGCAACCGCAGGATCGCGCCTCGCTCGATCAGGACCAGTTCTTGAAAATCCTCTCGCGCGAGGAAGCGGTGCGGCGCTTTGACGACGCCGTGTTCCCGCGCGCGTTGCCCGCCGAGATGCGCAAGCTCACTGATGCGCTCGGCTGCGCGCTGGCGGAGGACGTCACTGCGCGTATCGACGTGCCGCCGTTCGATCGCTCCAATGTCGACGGCTTTGCCGTACGCTCGGCCGATCTCGCTCCCGCCGGTGAAGCCGCGCCCGTTCGTCTTGCACTGAACGGCGAAGTGATCGCCTGCGGCACGGCGCCGACGCTTCAGGTCGCATCTGGCACGGCGACGCCGATTGCGACCGGCGGTCCAGTGCCGCGCGGCGCCGACGCAATCGTCATGGTCGAGCACACGCAGCCCGCAGGTGCACAAGGCGTCGAGGTGCGCCGCGCTGTCTCGCCCGGGCAGTTCGTCTCCTATGCCGGTTCCGACATTGCGCGCGGCGAGGCGCTGCTGCGCGCCGGCACCGTGATCGGCTCGCGCGAGATCGGCATGCTGGCGGCCTGCGGCATCGCCGAGGTCAAGGTCGCGCGTAAGCCGCGTGTTGCCGTGATCTCCACCGGCGACGAGCTCGTTCAGCCCGGCGAGGCACTTCCACCCGCCGCGATCTACGACACCAATGGTGCGATCGTTGCTGCCGCGATCGACGAGAATGGCGGCGTCGCCACTTTTCTGGGTGCCATCCCCGACGACGAAGCGAAGCTCGAAGCTGCGATGCGCGCCGCGCTGGCCGACGCCGACATGCTCGTGCTCTCCGGCGGCACGTCGAAGGGCGCAGGCGATCTCTCCCATCGCATCATCGGCCGTCTCGGCAAGCCCGGCATTATCGCCCATGGCGTTGCGCTCAAACCCGGCAAGCCGCTGTGCCTTGCGGTCTGCGACGGCAAGCCGGTCGTGATCCTGCCGGGCTTTCCGACCTCGGCGATGTTCACCTTCCACGACATGATCGTGCCGGTGCTGCGCAAGATGGCCGGCCTGCCGCCGCGCGCCGACGCCAAGGTGAACGCAAAGGTGCCGGTGCGCATCGCCTCCGAGCTCGGCCGCACCGAATTCGTCATGGTGTCGCTGGTCGAGAGCCGCGACGGCCTGATCGCCTATCCCTCCGGCAAAGGCTCCGGCGCCATCACCTCCTTCGCGCAGGCCGATGGCTTCTTGCGCATCGATGCGCTCGCCGACCAGATGCCGTCAGGCACCGAAGCCGAGGTGACGCTGTTCACGCCGCATGTGCGCGTGCCTGACCTCGTCATCATCGGCAGCCATTGCACCGGTCTCGATCTCGTCACCGCGCCGTTGGCGCGCGCGGGCCTTGCCGTCCGTTCGATCGCCGTCGGCAGCCTCGGCGGGCTCGCGGCTGCACGGCGCGGCGAATGCGATCTTGCGCCGATCCATCTGTTCGACGACAAGACCGAAACCTACAATACGCCCTGGCTCGCCGAAGGCCTCGAGCTCGTGCCGGGCTGGCGGCGCATGCAAGGCATCGTCTTCCGCAAAGGCGACGAGCGCTTCGAAGGCCTCGGTGCGAAGGAAGCTGTCGCTGCCGCGCTGGCCGATCCCGCCTGTATCATGGTCAATCGCAACCAGGGTGCCGGCACGCGCATCCTGATCGATCGTCTGCTTGGCGGTGCGCGCCCCGAAGGCTACTGGAATCAGCCGCGCTCGCATAACGCGGTGGCCGCCGCGGTCGCGCAACGTCGCGCCGACTGGGGCATGACCATTGCGCCGGTCGCCCATACAACGGGCCTCGGTTTCATTCCGCTCGCCGAGGAGCATTACGATTTCGCGCTGGTGACAGCGCGCAAGCAGCGTCCGGCGGTGCAGGCTTTTCTCGAGGCGCTGGCCTCGGATGACCGCCGCGCCGCATTGGAGCGCGCCGGATTCCGGCCGGCCTGACCTCGCGAGACAACATCTGGCTGAGGGAGTGGGCCTAGTCTTGCGACGACCGGCGCAGGCGCTCGCGTTCCTCGGCTTCCGCGAGCGCACGCTGCGCGGCGGGAGGCAACGGCTTTGGGTCCGCAGGGACGTCGACGATCTTGTCGCTGCCCGTGGCCATCTCGCTCAGCCGTTTGGTGCGATCGATCGCGACCGTGAGATCGCAGACGAGATCCACGATGGTAAACAGGGCGTTCAGCAGTGGCTCAGCCATCTGGCGTATCCGCGCGGCAGTTTTTCACCTCAGGGGTCGCAACCAGCCGCGATCCGGTTCAATGAACTTGGCCTGCCGCCGCTTCAATGAACTTGGCCTGCCGCCGCCGCGACCAAGGAGGGTGAGCCCGCCATGACCGCGTCAAATCCCCCGAATTTCCGCAAGATCGCCGCCCTGATCGCGGCCGCCGGCACGTTGTTCTGGCTCTACACCTTCTACTTCATCGCCCATGTCCCGCCCGGAGACGGCTCCGGCTTTCAGTGGCTGGCGGTGTTTCCACTCGGCATGATCTTTGCCATTTTCTTTCTGCCGGCCTGGCTGCTCGTCGCTGGCGGCTGGCTGCCACGGTTCACCACGGCGTACGGTCTCTGCGGCCTGATCGCCTTCGCGATCATCTGGTCGCAGCTCCTCAACGAGTTTCCGAAAGCCAAGCTCTACTGAGAGGCCGCATCCAGCGCGGCGAGCCGTTCGGCTTCCGCTACATCTTCCACCGTGTTCGCATTGAAGAACGGATCGAGCGGCTCGGCCGGCCAACTCACGGTCGCCAGCCGATAGCGCGCGGTCCAGCGGTCGATCTTGCGAATATCTTCCACCGTGAGTGCGTGGCGCAGCGCATCGCGCAAATCGACACGCCACAGTCCGATCACCGGATGCGACTGACCGCCCGAGGCCGCGACGGCGAGCTGCGCGTTCTCCCTCCCGCGCGCCTCGTGCAGCCGTGCGACGAGATCGCGCGGCAGGAACGGGCAGTCGGCCGCGGTGCTCAGCACCCACTCAACCTCCGGCCGGTTCGCTGCCGTCCAGTCGAGCGCGGCGAGGATGCCGGCAAGCGGGCCGGGATAGTCGGGCACGTCGTCGGCGATCACGGTCAACCCGAATGCGGCAAAGCGCGCGGGATCGCCATTGGCATTGAGGATCAGGCGATCGCATTGCGGCGTCAGCCGCGCGATGACGCGATCGAGGATGGTACGGCCACCGATGGTGCGCATCGGCTTGTCGCCGCCGCCCATGCGCCGTGCGAGGCCGCCGGCGAGCAGCACGCCAATCGTCGACGGCATCTCAGTCATCGCCACCTTCGCCCTTGCGCTTGTGCCTGGCCGACTCCTCCTCGACATAGTCGAGGTTCTGGTCGTAGACGATGCGCTCTTCGCCCGCGAGCGCGAGGAAACGCTTTCCGCGCGTGCGCCCGATCAGCGTCAGCCCGACCTGCCGCGCGAGATCGACACCCCAGGCGGTGAAGCCGGAGCGCGAGACGAGAATGGGAATGCCCATGCGCACGGTCTTGATCACCATCTCCGAGGTGAGGCGGCCGGTGGTGTAGAGGATCTTGTCGCCGGCTTCCACGTTGTGGCGGTACATCCAGCCCGCGATCTTGTCGACGGCGTTGTGGCGGCCGACGTCCTCGGTGTAGCAGAGCGGGGTGCCCTCCTTGCACAGCACGCAGCCATGGATCGCGCCGGCTTCGAGATAGAGCGAGGGCATGGTGTTGATGGTCTGCGTCATCTGGTAGAGCCAGGAGGTGCGCAGCTCCGCCTTCGGCAGCGCCACGCTCTCGATCGCTTCGAGCAGATCGCCGAACGCGGTGCCCTGTGCGCAGCCCGAGGTCTGCGTCCGCTTCTTCAGCTTGGCTTCGAAATTGGTGTGGTGCTCGGTGCGCACGACGACCACCTGGAGGTCGTCGTGGTATTCGACCTCGGTGACCACGTCGTTATATTTCAGCATGTTCTGGTTCAGGAGATAGCCGAGCGCCAGATATTCCGGATAGTCGCCGATCGTCATCATGGTGACGATCTCCTGGGCGTTGAGATAGAGCGTCAGCGGCCGCTCCATCGGCACCCTGGTCTCGACCTTTGCGCCGGTCTGGTCGACGCCGATCACGGCCTGCGTCAGGCGCGGATCGTCTGGATTCGGGACGATCAGGGGGACCGGGGCTTTCTCGATCTTCATCATGGGCGCGAGGTTAGCATGACATTCCGTTCAAGCCGATATAAGCATGGCGGAGAATGGGTAAAATGCCTCCCTCGTCATTGCGAGCGAA
>NZ_PPPT01000208.1 GCF_006483445.1 Bradyrhizobium guangdongense
CTCGCGCGCGCGGAGACGGCAAGTCCCGTCGAGCGCGCGATGATCCGCGCGTTGCCCGCGCGCTATCCTCAACGCGAAGCGATCGAGGACATGGCGCCCTGGGACAGGGCCTACACGAAGGAGATGCGAAAGATCTTCAAAACCTTCCCCGACGATCTCGATGTCAGGGCTGTCTTTGCCGAGGCGATCATGAACGAGACGCCCTGGCTGATGTGGGATCTGACATCGGGCAAAGCCGCGGAAGGGGCGGGCACCGAGGAATGCAGGGCCGTTCTCGAAGATGCATTCGAGAGGATGCCGGCCGCATGGGATCACCCGGGCCTGCTGCATCTCTATGTTCACCTGATGGAGATGTCGCCATTTCCGGAGCGGGCGCTACGCGCCGGCGACCGCTTGCGCGACATCGTTCCCGACTCCGGTCATCTGATCCACATGCCGACGCATCTCGACGTGCTGTGCGGGAACTACCATGACGTCCTCGTCTATAACCAGAAGGCGCTGGCGACCGACCGCAAATTCCTCGCTTATTCCGATGATCCCGGTGTCTACCTCGTCTACGTCATTCACAATTTCCACTTCGCGATCTATGGCGCGATGTTTCTGGGCCAGTACACGCCCGCGATCGCGCTTGCCGAGGAGTTGAACGCGACGATTCCGGACGCGGTGTTGCGGATTGAATCGCCACCGATGGCCGATTATCTCGAGGGATACCTGACCATGAAGCAGCACGTCCTCGTGCGCTTCGGCAAATGGCACGAGATCATCGCGCAGGAATTGCCGGGGGATCGCGACCTCTATTGCTCGAATGTCGCCATGATCCATTACGCCAAGGCGGTTGCGCACTCGGCGCTCGGCAATGTCGCGGAGGCAGAGGCCGAGAGAGCGTCATTCCTGGCGGCAAAGACCCGCGTGCCGGAGACGCGGCGTGTGCATAACCATTTCATCGTCAACCTCCTGAATGTTGCGGAAGCGATGCTGAACGGCGAGCTGGAGTATCGCAAGGGCAACCACGATGCGGCCTTCGCGCATCTGCGTAGATCGGTCGCGCTCAGCGACGCGCTGCCCTATGACGAACCCTGGGGATGGATGCAGCCGACCCGCCACGCGCTTGGCGCGCTGCTCCTCGAGCAGGGACGGATCGAAGAGGCCGAGGCCGTCTATCGTTCCGATCTCGGTCTCGACGGCAAACTGAGCCGCGCCTGCCAGCATCTCGACAACATCTGGTCGCTGCACGGGCTGCACGAATGCCTGACGCGCCGTGGAGAAAAGGCCGAAAGCACCCTGATCAAGCAGAGGCTCGATCTGGCGCAAGCGCGGGCGGAGATTCCGGTGAGGGCATCCTGCCTTTGCCGTCGTGCGGCGATGGCGGCTGAATAACTGCTTTGTGCTTTTTTTAGCAACTTCAGGACATCATCGCGCAGAATCTGGTGCGTTTTTGCATTCCCTGCGCCGCTTCGAAATCGTCTGGCGGTGACCGCCGAAGCGCCGCGCCGAGGCCCGCTACGATTGCTGCGATGATGGCAATATACAGGTGATTTGCCCGACGGGTCAAGAGCTATTTCGTAAAAAGCGAATCTTTCCGCACGCCCCCGGTTTCTACTGTGCATGGGGTTGTTTTCGTGGCTTTTGGCGAGCCGTCCTGGACACCTTGCGCCGTGTTCTTGTTGACGAAACTCGTTCATTTGTACGATAGTCCAAATCAATGGTCCGCAAGCCCACCAGCAAGGAACCGGCACGCAAGCCCAACATGCGCGAGGCGATCCTCGCCGCGGCCGAGGAGCTGTTTGCGACGAACGGTTTCAATGCCGTGTCCGTGCGTGACATCGCGCAGGCCGCCGGCGCGAATCCGGGCAGCGTGACCTATCATTTCAAGACCAAGGACGGCTTGTTGCTGGAGATCTATCAGCGGCATTGCGGGCCGATGAATCTTCGCCGTTCGGAGCTGCTGGAGGCCGCCAAGCGCGTGCGCGATCTGCAGGACCGGCTCGAGGCGATCGTGCGCGCCTATGTCGTGCCGGCGTTCACCTCGGGCAGCGATCTCGCCGGCGGCGGCGCACGCTTCTCGCGGCTGCGTGCCGTGATGTCGGCGGAAGGCAACGAGGTCGCGCGGCGCATCATCGCGCAGACCTTTGACGACACCAGCCACGCCTTCATCGATGCGATCCACGACAGCCTGCCGCACATCCCGCGCACCGACATCGTCTGGCGCAGCCATTTTCTGCTCGGCGCGCTCTATTACTCGCTTGTCACGCCCGAGCGCGTGACGCGCCTGGCGCGCGGCGAGACCGATGGCGGCGATGCGGCGACCGCCATCGAGCAACTGGTGCAGGCGACCGTCGCCTCGCTCCAGGCGCCGGCGGTGGACCAGGTCGAGCCGGTGCGCAAGCGCGCGGTCAGCAGTCCGACCTGAGACCAGCAACAACCAAGAAGACGATCATGTCGGGTGATCCCAAACGATGGCAGATAGGTCTCGTCGGCTATGGCGAGGTCGGCCGCATTCTCGCTGAGGATCTGCGTCAGCAGGACATCAGGGTTGCCGCCTACGACACCAAGCTCGACGGCGATCAGGCCGCGCCGTTGCGAGAGCATGCCGCGAAATTCGGCGTGGCGCTCGCGACCTCGCATGCCGATCTCACCGCGCGATCCGACTTCATCGTCTCGGCGGTGACTGCGAGCCAGGCGGTGCCGGTGGCAAAGGCCTGCGCGGCGGCGATCAACCAGGGCACCTGGTTTCTCGATTTCAACTCGGCTTCACCCGGCGCAAAACAGCGCGCCGCAAAACTGATCGATGATGCCGGCGGGCGTTACGTCGAAGGCGCTGTCATGACCTCGCTGCCGCCTTATCGGATCAAGGTGCCGCTTCTGCTCGGAGGCTCCGGTGCGCGCGAGCTTTCGCCGCTGCTCAACGCCATCGGATTCGCATCGAAGGTTGCGAGCGATCAGCTCGGCGTGTCCTCCGCGGTCAAGATGTGCCGCAGCATCATGATCAAGGGCATGGAGGCCATGGTCATCGAGAGTTTCACCACCGCGCGCGCCTATGGCGTCGAGGATGCGGTGCTGGCCTCGCTCGCGGAGACGTTTCCCGACATCGACTGGGAGAAGCAGGGCGCCTATTTCTTCCAGCGCGTAATCGAGCACGGCCGCCGCCGCAGCGAGGAGGTGCGCGAGGTCGCCGAGACCGTGCGCGAGGCCGGCCTCACGCCGTGGTCAGCGCAAGGCACCGCCGAGCGGCAGGGCTGGATGGCCGATCTCGCCGACGAGGGGCTGTTCGGCACCAAGGGCACCAAGGAGTTTGCGCGCAGCGCGAACTGGCGCACCGAAGCGGACCGGATCATCGCGAAGACGAAGCGCGAGACGTGAGCGCGTCTAGCTGAGCCTGCGGCCCTCGCGACGCGGGCTGATGAGCTCGCTCCGAGTACGCTCGATCAAGCCGATCAGGCTGTCGGACTTCCGCACAAGTTGCGCGTAGGTCGGTGTCGCGCGGAATTCGTCGACGACGACACGAACGCATTTGTCGGCCATATCGAGGGTCATCAGGACGCGGTTCTTTTGCGCAATTGTGCGAGCTCCCGCGACATCGAGATCGGACAAGACGTGCCCGATGCCGTCGAGCCGGCGCACGGCGAGATCGGCGGGTGCCTTGGCGCGCCCGGCAAGAGCGTCCGTTGTGGTTTTGGATGCGCTGATCATGTCAAAGCGTCCCCGTCGAGCGTTGACGTCCTTTCCTCGCTTAGTATGAGCATCATCATTTGACTTGCAATGAAATCGCCTATCGGGATTCGGCGAGAGTCTACGGAGGGCGGCCCGGGATTCTACTGGAATCGCCCACTCACGGTTGCGACGGATTGGGGATTCTCGCGCGTCAGCCGTGGTTTCCGACGACCTTGCCGTTTTCCGCGACCAGCCGGCCGTCCCTGTAGACCGCGCGCCCCGGAGGGACGCCAACGACGGCTTCGGGAATGTGCGCCGCGTTCAGCGTGACAAAATCCGCCCTGGCGCCGACGCGCAGGCCGTAATCTTCGAGCCGCAGCGCTTTGGCGCCGGCGGTCGTGACGAGATCGAAGGCGATCCGCAACTCCTCGTCGACGTTGAAGCCGGAACGGTAGCCGATCATCATCGCCCGCCGCAGCATGTCGCCGTCGCCATAGGGCCACCAGGAATCGCGGATGTTGTCGTTGCCGCCGAACACGGTGACGCCGGCATCGCGCAGGCTCTTTACCGGCGGGAAGGGCCGCGCGCCCGGCGCGGTCGTCATGATGGCGACGCCGAAACGGGCGAGAGTGTCGGCCGTCTTCCTGAGGATGTCCGCGGAGACATCGCCGAGCGCATAGGCATGGCTGACGGTGACGTGGCCCTGCATGCCGAGCGCGCGTGTGCGCGCGGCGATCTGCTCGATCTCGAAAATGCCGAGCATGCCCATGTCGTGCAGGTGGATGTCGACATCGACGCCATGCTTGCTCGCGACGCCGAACACGACATCGAGATGCTTTTCGACGTCGCGATCGAAACTGGCGGGATCGAGCCCGCCGACGACGTTGGCGCCCAGCCTGATCGCGTCGTCAAGCAGTTGCGCGGTGCCGGGGCTTGCGAGGATGCCGCTCTGCGGGAAGGCGACGAGCTGGATGTCGATCAGGCGGCTATATTCGTCGCGGACCGCCAAAATCGTCTCCAGCGATTTCAGGCCGACCGAGCCGTCGACCATGACATGGCTGCGCATCCGTGTCGTGCCGTGTCCGATGCAGAGGTCGAGCTGGTTGCGCGCGCGGACATCCATCGGCGCGGCCTCGGCGAGGTTTTGCGCCTGAAACGCGACGCGCTCGCGCACATCGAACCCGGCGGTGCAGGGCTTGTGCGGGCGCCAGACGTCGCCATAGAAGCTGGTGTCGAGGTGAATATGGCCCTCGACAAATCCTGATACCACGAGGGCGTTGTTGAGGTCGACGACTTCAGCGCCGGCCGGCCGCTCGTCGGCGGACGTGATGGCGGCGATGCGTCCGCCGCAGACTGCGATGTGATGTGTGGCGCCCTCGTCGAACCGCGCATTCAGAAAGACTGTGTCGAAGGCCATCAGTCTGCGCTCCGCGAAGGAGGAAGCAGCACCGGGCTCTTGCGCTCGAACACCTGACGTCCCTTCTTGAAGCCCATCAGGACATCCGGCAGCTCCGCGATCGCCATGCGGCTGTCTGACGTGTCGAGCACGATCAGGTCGGCCGGGTTGCCGACGGCAATGCCGTAATCCCGGAGGTTCATCAGCCGTGCCGGCAAATCGGTGACGAGGTCGAGGCAGGTGTCGAAATCGCCGACCGCGGCATGGGCGACATTGGCGTAAAAGTTTGCCATGCGCAGCAGCGACGCATCGCCGAAGGGCGTGAAGGGGTTGAGCACGTTGTTGGTGGCGACCGAGCACAGCACGCCATCAGCGACGAGCTTGTGGGCGAGCGTCAGCCCGCGTGGCACGTTGTGGGTGGCATTGCGCCCCATCAGATAGAGATCGGTCGCCGGCAGCACTGTGACGGCAACGCCGGATTTCGCCAGCCGCTCCGTTGCGGCCTTCAGGCGCGCCGGCGGCAGGGCCGAGAGTTTTGTCGCATGGCCGATCGCGACGCGGCCCTGATAGTTGCGCTGCTCGGTCTGCCGGCAGACCTCGTCCATATGCCACCAGGATGGATCGAGATCGAAGTCGAGATGGAGGTCGACGTCAACGTCGAACTCCTGGGCCAGATTGAAGATGCGTTCGAGATGGGTGGTCGGATCCGTGTCCGTATAGGGACAGCCGCCGATCACTTCGCCGCCGTCGCGCAGCGCCTGCACCAGCAGCTCCTCGCTGCCGGGATCGTTGGTCAGGCCTTCCTGCGGAAAGACGCAGAGCGACAAATCGAGTGCCCAGGCATAGTCGCGCTTCAACGCCTTCACAGCCGCGAAGCTGCGCAGCCCGATGCGAGGGTCGATTTCAACATGGGTGCGCATGCGCGTCGTGCCGTGGACGATCGCGCGCTCGATCACTTTGGCGCCGCGCCCATAGACGTCCTCGACCGTAAAATCCTTCTTCATCGCAGCGACGGCGCGGATCGCCCCGGCGACGCCGCCATGATCATGCGCACAGCGCCCGAGGAGGCACGCCTTGTCGAGATGGATGTGGGTGTCGACAAAGCCGGGCAGGGCCAACCGGCCGCCGGCATCGACCTCGACGCCCTCGCAGGCAAGGCGAGGCTCGATCGCGGCGATCCGGCCGCGGGCCACGCCGATATCGACGGGGGCGGCGGATGTCCGCAACATGGCGTTGCGGATAATCAGATCGAATGCGGTGCGGGCGATCATGTCCGGGGTTTCATGGCGGGACTCTAGGGCGGAAAGCCAGGCACGACGGTTTCAGATTGTGAGCAAATTTGCGAGGGGGCCCTGCAAAATTTATGCATGCATCCCTGCATCCCCGCTATAGAATCGCGAAACCTCTGGAGGATCAGCCGTGACCGTTGCCGAAAAGACCGACAGCAAACCCGCATCGGACGCCAAGATCGTGGAGGCCTATCTGGTCGCGTCGATGATTCCCGACCCCGACGCCGCGGCGGTCTACATGGCGCCGGGCACCGTGATCACGTTCACGGGCGGGCGCGAGTTCGACCATCCGCGCGGGCCGACCGGATTCAATGCCAAACGCTATAGCTGGGTCAAGAAGAAGATGGACCGCTTCGACGTGTGCCCGGGCGACGGCGAAACAGTGGTCTACAGCATCGGGACGCTCTACGGCGAATGGAAGGACGGCACGCCGTTCGAAGGCAACCGCTACGTCGATCGCTTCGTGGTGCGCAATGGCAAGATCGTCAAGATGGACGTCTGGAACGACAGCGCCGAACGCATTCTGATCCGGCACGGCATCGACGCCTAGCCGGCACCCGGCGAAAGCCTCATCCCTGCCGGCGCAGGAAGCCCGTGATCGTGACCTTCTCCCAGATGCCGGCCGCGGCAAACGGATCGGCGCGGTTGAAGGCTTCGGCCTCGGTGCGACCGGGTGCCTCGATCAGGAACAGGCTGCCGATCATTGTCGCGCCGTCGTCGGACACCAGCGGTCCTGACATCACGATCCTGACGCCGAAGCGCGAGGTATCGCCGAGAAACGCCTTGTGCGCGTCGTAATGGGCGAGGCGCGTCGGCAGGGCGCCCAGCTTGTCGAGGGCGTGGATCGCGAACAGCATGATGTCTCCGTCGATCAGGACTTTGGTTCGCCAGGGGCGGGTTCGCCAAGGTTGGGTTCACCAAGGCCCACCAGTTTTTCGAGATGGCGGACGGTGGCGATGAAGTCGGTCTCGCCGTCGCCTTGGGCGATGATCGCACCATAGGTCTCGCGCACCTGGGCTGCGAGCTGCAGCGGCACGCCGACGGCGTGGCCGGCACCGAGGATGAGGTCGAGGTCCTTTGCCATCTGCTTGCAGGAGAAGGTCGACGCGAAGTCGCGGGTCCGCAGCGGCGCGGTCTTGTACTTGACCATCGGGGAGGCGACGGCGCTGTCGTCGAGCACCTTCAGCATGTCCTGCCAGCCGATGCCGCCCTTGCGGGCCAGCGCCAGGCTTTCCGCCATCATCGCCGCCGACACCGCGATCATCAAATTGACGGCGAGCTTTGCGTAGCGCGCTTCCTCGGCGGGGCCGAGATAGGTTTGCGCGCTGGTGAAGCTCGCGAACAACGGCTTGGTGTTCTCGAACGCGTCCTTCGGACCCGAGACGAAACAGCTCAGCGCGCCCGTGTGCACGATGCTGGCATTGCCCGAGAGGGGTGCGCGCAGATAGGCGATGCCGCGCGCTCTTGCGGCGGCGTCGACCTCGGCTGATGCCTCTGCACTCACCGTGCTGGTCTCGATCAGAACCGAGTTTTGCGCCATCGCGCCGATGATGCCGCCGGCGCCGAGCATGACCGTATGCAACACCGCATCGTCAGGCAGCGAGGTGATGACGGCCGCGCGGTTCCTGACGGCTTCGGCGGCAGATTCTGCCACCGGGATCCCATGTTGCTGAGCGGCGGCGATCCGTGCCGCGCTCTGGTCGAATGCCGTGACGGCGTAGCCCGCTTTGGCGACGAGGACGGACATCGGCAGGCCCATCTTGCCGATGCCGATCCAGCCCACAGTCCTGGACGCGTCTGTCATGGTGCTTACCGGTGAGCCGTGACGGGCGGCTCGCCCGCCCAGGCGCGCGCGATCAGGTCGCGGATGGCGTTGCGTTCCAGCGGGCGGGGATTCCAGTAGGCGTTCGTCACTGCGAGATCGGCCGCCTTGTCGATTCCACTCTCGGGCATGCCGATGTCGCGCAGCGCCAGTTTTGCATTGAGCCGCCGCGCCAGGTCATAAAGGCCCTGCGCTCCATCGCCGCCGCCGATCGCGCGCGAGATGCGCGTCATGGCGTCGGGTATCGCCGGCGCGTTGTAGGCGAGCGCGTGCGACAGCACGATCGTGTGCGTCTCGGCATGCGGCAGGTCGAAGGTGCCGCCGAGCGTGTGGCAGAGCTTGTGATGCAAGGCCATGCCGACGGTGCCGAGGCAGACGCCGCACAGCCAGGCGCCATAGAGGGCCTCGGTGCGGGCCTCACGGTCATCGCTCTTTGCGGCGATGACCGGCAGGGCGCGTGCTAGCGCGCGGATGCCTTCTTCCGCCATCAGCGAGGTCACGGGGTTGGTGTCGCGCGCATAGAGCGCTTCGACCGCATGTGCGATCGCGTTGATGCCGGATGTCGCGGCGAGCCCCGCGGGCAGCGTCATCGTGAGATCGACGTCGTAGATCACGGTCTCCGGCAGAATCGCCGCGTCGCGCACCGTGGTCTTCAGGCCGTTCTCGGTCTGGCCGACGATCGGTGTCATCTCCGAGCCGGCATAGGTGGTGGGAATGCAGAGCTGGTTGACGCCGGTGCGCAAGGCCAGCGCTTTGCCGAGACCGGTGGTCGAGCCGCCGCCGAGCGACACGACGCAGTCGGCCTCGCACGCCTGCATCGCGGCGAGCGCCTTGGTGGTGACCTCGACCGGCGTGTGCATGGTCGCGCCGGGAAAGATGCCGGCATAGAGCGGCCCGAGCGCGGCACCCAGGCTCTTGCCCTGGGCTTCCTGCTGCGGCGTCGTCAGCACCAGCGCGCGCTTGCCCCCGAGCCGCTCGACCTCGGCCTTGGCTGCGCTCAGCGTGCCGCTGCCGAACACGACGCGGCAGGGCAGGTTTTCAAAGGTGAATGAACCGATCATGTTCCCTGCTTTCCTCGCCTGCCATGTTCGTCGTTAGCGCCATTGTGCCTTGCAGGAAATGGAAATAAAGACCAAAAATCGCAAGTCGCATTCTCGATCTGTACAAATGGACCAGCAGCTCCAGCGCGAAGCCTTCTCCAAAACGGCCAGGCCCGGCGCGCTGTCGCCGAAGGGTATGCTGCGCGTCACGAGCTCGCGATGAGCAGGCGAGACCCAAAGGCCGGAAGGTCCGGGCCGGCCTGGCGGCATGCGAATATCGGCCGGCTCCTCAACAACGCCATCGGCCGCTTCGAAGCCCGCGTGCTCGAGCTGATGAGCGAAGGCGGCCATGGCGAGACGCGGATCGCCCATGTCAATCTCACCCGCAATCTCGACGTGGAGGGCACACGCCTGACCGAGCTCGCGCGCCGCGCCGCGATGAGCAAGCAGGCGATGGGTGAGCTCGTGGACCAATGCGCCGCACTCGGGCTCGTCGATCGCGTCGCCGATCCCAGCGACGGGCGGGCCCGCATCGTCAAATTCACCGCCGACGGCCTGGTCTGGCTGGACGCGTTTCGCGACGCGGTCGACCTTGCCGAGCGCGAGATGCGCGCCGAGCTCGGCAAGGCGACGATGGACGCCATCCTCATGGGATTGGCGGACTACGGAGCACGGTTCGATACGCTCGAAGACAGATAGTCAGGCTGCTTGACTAAATCGTCCGGCGCCCTTACCACGCAATGTGAGAGCGTGGAGGAGGGTACGTCTTGGCGGCTGAGCTGAGGGTATCGGTGCTGATCGCGGGCGGTGGTCCCTGCGGGCTGATGCTCGCCAACGAGCTTGGCCGGCGCGGCGTCTCGGCCGTCGTCGTCGACGAGAAGCCGGACACGGCATTCAATCCGCAGGCCAATGCCACGCAGGCCCGCACCATGGAGCACTATCGCCGGCTCGGTTTTGCCGACGAGATCCGCCAGGCCGGCCTTCCCGCGGACTATCCGACCGATGTCGCCTATTTTACGCGCTATACGACTCACGAGCTGGCGCGGTTCGAGCTGCCGTCCTCGTCGCGCGCGAGCGCGCTCGTCAAAGGACTATCCGGCTCCTGGAGCGCCGCGGAGCTGCCGCATCGGGTGTCGCAAAAATATGTCGAGGCGGTGCTGCGCCGGCATGCCGAGAAGTTGCCGGGAATCCGTGTTCATTACGGCCATCGTCTCATACGCTACGTCGAGCGGGACGACGGCATCGTCGGCGAGGTCGAGCCGGTCGGCCACGGCGCGAGCTTCACGGTTCATGCCGATTTTCTCGTTGGCGCCGACGGACCACGCTCTCTCGTGCGGCAATCGCTCGGCATCTCCTATGGCGGAAGTACGGGGAGCCAGCGCGACTTCATGGGCGGGCGCATGCTGGCCGTCTACCTCCGCTCGCCCCAGTTTTACGCGCGCGTGCCGCACGCCAAGGCCTGGATGTATAATTGCTTCAACCGCGACCGGCGCGCCTTCATGGCAAGCGTGAACGGACGCGACGAGTTCGCGTTTCACACCCAGCTTCGTCCCGGCGAAGACGAGAGCACGATCGCTGCTGAGGACGCCAAGGCTGCGTTCCAGCGCGCCTGCGGTGCGCCCATCGATTGCGAGGTGCTCTCGCACCTGACCTGGACGGCCGGTCATGCGCTGGTGGCCGACGGCCTGCAGCGCGGCCGGGTCTTTCTCGGCGGCGACGCCGCGCATCTGTTCACGCCGACCGGCGGCCTCGGCTACAACACCGCGATCGAGGACGCGGTCAATCTCGGCTGGAAGCTCGCCAGTGTCGTCAAGGGCGTCAGTCCGCGGACGCTGCTCGACAGCTACGAGACCGAGCGACGCCCCGTCGCGCTCCGCAACACCGACTATGCGCGCCGCTTTGCCGACTCGCTTGGGCTCTATGCCGCCGCACCGGAGATCGAGGATGCCACGGACGCTGGCGCGGAAGCGCGGCGTGTCGCCGGCGCTTATCTCAATCAGCACGCCCGCGCCGAGTTCAACATTCCCGGTATCACCTTCGGTGGCCGCTATGATGGTTCGCCCATCATCGTGTCTGACGGCACCGCGCCCCCGCCTGACGCAGCCAATGTCTACGTGCCGAGCGCCTGTCCAGGCGGGCGCGCGCCGCATGCCTGGCTCGGCGACGGCATGTCTCTTTACGATCAGTTCGGCTTCGAATGGACGCTGCTGCAATTCGAATCCACGGCGATCGACCCGCGTCCGCTGCGCGAGGCGGCAGCCGCTCTCGGTGCCGATCTGAAACTTGTCGATTTGCCGCGGGCGTTGCGCGATCTCTACGAGGCCGATCTCGTCCTCATCCGCCCCGATCAGATCGTGGCCTGGCGCGGCGGCGCCTCGGAGGCGGGAGCATTCTGCGGCGTGCTGGCCCGTGCACTTGGCATGTCGGGACGCTCTCGGTAGAAGCGGGGCGCCAACCCGTAGCCCGGATGAAGCGCAGCGCAATCCGGGATCGACGAGTCCCGTATTCCGCTTCGCGCCATACGGGCTACCAAGCGTGCCTAATCCACTTCGAGATAGTCCGCGTCCGGCAGCATCGGAAACGGCGCCGTCGGCAGCGTCTGGTACCAGAACGCAACCGAGGCGATGTCGTCCTGCAGCGGCAGGTATTTCGGCTCCTTGACGCCGTGGCGCCAACCCAGCGCCTGGATGGTCACGCGCAGATCGCGCTCGAAGCGCACGGGATCGGTGATGTGCCAGCGGTACATGCCAAAACGCTGCTGTGAGCGGTAGACGCCGTCGGGGCGGATCACCTGCGGCAGGCCGGCATAGGGCGTGGTGAATTCCTGGTAGCGCGACGGCGGGCCGCCGCTCTGGCCGGGATGTGCGAGCATCCACGGCACATGAGGGTCGAAATTGTAGGCGCCGCAAAAATAGTCCTCGGCGCCGGTGCCGCAGATGGTCGGAAATTCACCGTCGCCGTCCATGAAGAACTTGATCTCGCCTTCGCCCCACCAGCCGTTGCTGTTGGTGCCCCAGGCCATGTAGGTGCCGACATAGTGTCCCTTGCCGGTGACACCATCAAGGATGGTGTAGACGTCCTTGTAGGGCAGGGGATTGGTGCGGCGGAATTGCGCGTGAAAATAGGCGCAGTCTTCCGGCACGTCGGTCAATGTGTAGTTGATCTGGTAGTAGACGGTCAGCCGCTCCTCGCTGCGGTTCTCCAGCGTGAAGCGCGCGCGTTTGCGAAACGGCATTTCCCAATAGCAGTTGAAGCCGCGCCCGGGATTGACACACACCGCGAGCGATGAGACCTGCGCAAAATCTTCCCAGCCGCAGGCGAAGAAATCGCCGGCCGGGCATTCGACGCTCGGCAGCGCCTGGTCGTCCCAGTAGATGCGGAGGATGGAATGGCGGAGACGGCCGCGCGCCAGCGTCATCCAGATCTGCTGGATCGCGCCCTGTCCTTCGATATCGGCGAGCGTAAAGGTAGCGCCCGGCTCGATCACGACATAAGGCGAGATCTTCCAGCCCGGGCCGAGATCGCGCGCCTGCCGCGCCGCCGGGCCGTCCACGGCCATGCCGCCCTTGCCCTTTTCGCCCGAAAAATTCTCCGGGCTGATCGAGCGCGACTGCGCGTTCGACAGGTGCGACAGATTGCCGAGATGCAGGCCCAATCCGGAAAACACCATTTTGTCCTCGATCCCTGGGGTTTGCGACCGCCAGATATATCGCGGGCGAATCTACCAAAAGATGAAGACGATCGCAGAGAGGGATCAGCCGGCGCGGTACCCCTTAAACTTCTCCCGCAGCGCCGATTTCAGCACCTTACCGGTGCCGGTCATCGGAAACTCGTCCAGAAATTCGACCGCATCGGGCATCCACCAGCTCGCGATCTTCGGGCGCATGTGGTCGAGCAGCGCCTTGGCCTCCACCGTCGCGCCCTTCTTGCGCACGACCAGGAGCAGGGGGCGCTCCTGCCATTTCTCGTGCGCGATGGCGACGACGGCGGCCTGCAGCACGTCGGGGTGGGAGAGGGCGACGTCCTCGAGCTGGATCGAGGAGATCCATTCGCCGCCCGATTTGATCACGTCCTTGGAGCGGTCGGTCAGCGTCACATGTCCCTGCGGGTCGATCACGGCCATGTCGCCGGTGATCAGCCAGCCGTCGCGATCGACGCCTTCATTGAGCTTCATGTAGCCGGACGCAACCCACGGGCCCCTGGCGCGCAGATGACCGACGGTCTTGCCGTCGCGCGGCAGCTCCTTCTCGCCGTCGTCGACGATGCGCAGAGCCGTGCCGAAACAGGCGCGTCCCGACACCATGCGCCGGTCGAACTTTTCGGTGTCGCTGAGATGCTCGGAGCCCGGGCGCAAGCTCGGCATTGAGCAGCCCAGCGCTTCCGTCATGCCCCAGGCCTGGATGTAGTCGATGCCGTAGTCGCGCTTCAGCTTCTCGACCATCGTGCGCGGCGGCGCCGAGCCTGATGACAGTGTCGCGCGCAGCGTGGTGAACTTGTTGCCGGTGCGGCCGAGCCAGTCGAGCAGGATCAGCCAGAAGCTCGGGACGCCGGCCGACAGCGTCACCTTCTCGCCTTCGAGCAGCTCATAGAGCTTGTCGGGCTCGTAATTGCGACCGGGCAGCACCAGCTTCGAGCCGGTATAGGGCGCGGTGAACGGCATGTTCCAGCCATTGCCGTGGAACAAAGGCGCCATCGGCATCATCACCTCGCGCACGCCCTCCATGTGACCGGGCAGGAAGTCGAAACCGGAGCAGACCATGGTCTGAAGCAGGGCGGCGCGATGCGAATAGATCACGCCTTTGGGATTGCCTGTCGTGCCTGACGTGTAGCAGATCGTGGATGCCGACTTTTCGTCGAACACCGGCCAGGCAAATCCGGCCTCGTTCTCCCTTGCGAGCAGCTCCTCATAGCAATGTACATTGGCAAGCTTCGTCTCGGGCATCCGCTCGCGCGACGACATCACGACGTAGGCCTCGATCGTCTTCAACTGCGGCGCGATCGCTTCCACGATCGGCAGCGTCGCGCGATCGATGAAGAGGAGGCGATCCTCGGCGTGGTTGATGATGTAGACGAGCTGTTCGGGAAACAGCCGCGGATTGATGGTGTGCAGCACATAGCCCATGCCGGGCGCGGCATAGAACATTTCGAAATGGCGATGCGTATTCCAGGCGAGCGTGCCGACGCGGTCGCCTTGCTTCATGCCGAGCCGCTTCAGCGCCAGCGCCATGCGCTTGATGCGTGGATGCGCATCCGCATAGGTGTAGCGATGAATGTCGCCCTCGATCTCGCGCGCGACGATCTCGGCTTCGCCGTGATTGTCGGCTGCGTACTGGATAAGGCCGCTGATCAGGAGCGGCATATCCATCATCAATCCCTGCATCGTGTCCTCCGGAAGGCCGCTTCTTCCCGCGGCTCAATTGGTGGAACGTTAGCTGAGGATCTTGCGGGGATCACCTGAAAACCGCAGATACAATTGCGCGCAACGACCGTTTGGCGTTAACTGGCGAATGCGATTTGAGATCGCATTCGCCGGAGAAAAAGCGATGTCAGCGGAAAAACACAAGACTGGCACGGAAGGCATAGCCAGCGTCGACATCTCCGCATTGCGTGCCCGCTATCGCGACGAGCGCGACCGCCGTCTGCGCAGCGAAGGCAAGGCGCAATATGTCGAGGCGGCCGGCGATTTCGGTCGCTACCTCGACGATCCCTGGGCCGATCCCGGCTTCACGCGTTCACCGGTGACGGAAGAAACGGAAGTCGTCATCGTGGGCGGCGGCTTTGGCGGGCTCTTGTGTGGCGCGCGTCTGCGGGCTGCAGGGATCGATGATTTCCGCATGGTGGAAAAGGCCGCCGATTTCGGCGGCACCTGGTACTGGAATCGTTATCCCGGTGCGGCCTGCGACACCGAGAGCTACATCTATCTGCCGCTGCTGGAAGAGACCGGCTACATGCCGGTGCGCAAATATGCGCGCGCGCCTGAGATCTACGAACACTCGCGCCGCATCGGCCGCCACTTCGATCTCTACGATCGCGCGCTGTTCCAGACTGTCATCTCGCGGATGACATGGCAGGACAAGGAGTCGCGCTGGCTGGTCGAGACTGATCGCGGCGACAAAATTCGCGCGCGCTTCGTCATCCTGGCCGGTGGTCCGCTGAGCCGACCAAAGCTGCCGGGTATCCCCGGTATCGAGACGTTCAAAGGCCACACCTTCCACACCAGCCGTTGGGACTACGCCTACACCGGCGGAACGGCCGAGGGGAATCTCACCGGCCTTGCCGACAAGCGCGTCGGCATCATCGGC
>NZ_PPPT01000020.1 GCF_006483445.1 Bradyrhizobium guangdongense
GCTAACCCACCCTACGAGAGCTGCTACAGCCGCTTGATCGCCGTGACCTCGCTGCCGGCCTGCCTGATCCGCGCAATCGCCGGTTCGGTCGGCTCGATCACCGTCGCCATGTGATGCGCGTTGGCGTGAACCATGGTGGCGGCGTCGCGCACGATTGCCACATGCCCCTTCCAGAAAATGAGATCGCCGCGTTGCAGCTTGCTCCGCTCATGCCCCTCCAGCGCGCGGCCGAGGCCCATCTGCTGCATGTCGCTGTCGCGGGGGCAGCCGATGCCGGCTGATGTGAGCGAGACCTGGACCAGGCCCGAGCAATCGATGCCAAGGCTGCTCTTGCCGCCCCAGAGATAGGGCGTGCCGACGAAGCGCTCGGCGACGGCAACGAAATCCGGCTCGCGATGGTCGAGTGCTGCCAGATGCGCCTTCGGCAAGAACTGTCCGCCGCGTGTCACGGCGAAGCTTCCCTCCTCACGGGCAATAGTGAGCTTCGACCCCAGCACCAGCGTGTCCGCCGGCGGCAGCTTGATCGACGGGCCGGGGAAAGCGAACGTCCGGAGCGCAATGACCTTGTGCGTCGCCTCGGCCGACGGTTTTGCCAGCGCGGCATCGGGCAGCCAGCCGACATAGCCGTCGCTGACGAGCTGGCCCCAGGCCCAGCCTTCGCCGTTGCGGTCGTAGATGGTGACGCGCTCGCCGCGCAGCGCTTCCGTCATCAACATCGTCGATGACGACGGCTGCTCGCGCATCGGCGCGATCGCCTCGATCACCTCAAAGTCCTCGCCGGTGACGAAGCGCTCCGCCTCGACCTTGCCTTCAAGATATTTTGCGGCGATGTCGCCGCGCGCCGGCGTCAGCCTCGGATCGAAATCACGCATAGCGCTCGCTCAAAAGCTTGTAGAGGGCGCGTGCGGCCTGGCACTCGCCGCCCTCGGGCCGCGCCGGTTTTGCCGACGGCGTCCAGGCGTAGATGTCGACATGCAGCCAGCTCCTGGCCTGGGCTACGAAGCGCTGCAAAAACAGCGCGCAGGTGATCGAGCCGGCAAAGCCGTTGGACGGCGCGTTGTTGATGTCGGCCGTCTTCGAATCCAGCCAGGAATCGTAAGGCGGCCACAGCGGCATGCGCCACAACGGATCGTTCTCCCCGGCCGCGCAGCGCGCGACGTCAGCGGCCAATGCTTCATCATTGGTGTAAAAAGGCGGTAAATCCGGCCCAAGTGCTACGCGCGCCGCGCCCGTCAGCGTGCCCAGGTCGATCAGCAAATCCGGCGTCTCCTCGTCGGCGAGTGCCAGCGCATCGGCCAGCACCAGCCGGCCCTCCGCGTCGGTATTGCCGATCTCGACCGTGATGCCCTTGCGCGAGGGAAAAATGTCGAGCGGGCGGAAGGCATTTCCCGCAACCGCGTTCTCGACCGCCGGGATCAGCACGCGCAGCCGCACCTTCAGCTTGGCGTCCATCACCATCCGCGCCAGCGCGAGCACGTTGGCGGCACCGCCCATGTCCTTCTTCATGATCAGCATGCCGCTCGACGGTTTTAGATCGAGCCCGCCGGTGTCGAAGCAGACGCCCTTGCCGACCAGCGTCACCTTGGGATGACCAGGATCGCCCCAGGAGATGTCGATCAGCCGCGGCGCGCGCGTTGAGGCCATGCCGACCGCGTGGATCAATGGAAAATTCTGCGTCTTGAGATCGTCGCCGACGATGCATTTGAAGCTTGCGCCATAAGCAGACGCCAGCTCTTGCGCGGCCGCGGCCAGCTCCTCCGGCCCCATGTCGTTGGAGGGCGTGTTGACGAGGTCGCGCGCCAGCATCGCGGCGTCAGCAATGCGCGTGATCTCGGCGGCGTCGACACCGTCGGGCGGCACCAGCCGCACGTCGGGGCTGTCAGCCTTGCGGTAGCGCGCGAAGCGATAGCTGCCGAGCGCAAAGGCGAGCGCGGCCAGCCGCGCATCATGCGGCGCATTGGCAAAGCGATAGGTGCCCGGCGGCAACAGCCCCGGCAGGCTGCCCGGCCGGAACAGGTCGCGCGATTTAGCGCCGTCGTCCTCGATGCCGAACAGCACCTGTGCGATCGCACCATCCGGTGCCGGCAGCGCGAGGTAGGCGCCCGGCTTGGCCATAAAATTGCTCGCAGTCGCGAACTGGCGCTGCGCCTGCGGCAGCGCTTCGCGAAATGCGTCCCAGCCCGACTTGGTGACGAAGCTGATGGGTATGGCTGATGTGGCTGAGGTTTCGAAGATGGAAGACATGGACTGGCAGCTCACGACGAATGCGATGCAACAGACTTCGCAGAGATTTGCCGCACCTGCAATCGGCTTTGCGGCGCGCGGCAAGACCAGGGCCTGTATTCATGAAGGTCCAGACCTGGGCTTCTGACGGCCGAGCGGAAATCTTACAATCAGTCAGAACATTGCCGCTCATGGCCCAAAGTAGTCATCGGGCCGGAGACTTGATAGCTCGCAGAAGTTCCTGGATGCGCGCGGTCAAACCCTGGTCGTCCGGTGTGATTGCCGCGAGTTGCTCGGCGTAACGAAGCTCAGCCTTGGTGTCGCCGGCGAGGCGGCTGAAGGAGATTAAAGCCGTCAGAATGTCTCGGTTGGCGGGTTGGCTCTGCAGGGCCTGCTTCAGCAGTGCGATCGCCTCATTCGATTGGCCGGCGGAATGTAGCGCGATGGCGTAGACATATTGGTAGCGCCGCTCTGCCGGCTCAAGTTCGCTGGCGCTGCGGAATTCGACAAGCGCGTCGGCGGGACGCTTGAGCCGGGTCAGCGCAAGGCCCAGCGCATGGTGCAGCCCGGCATCGCGCGACGCGACAGCGAGTGCGTTTCGAAGTACACCTTCGCCTTCGCCGTCATGGCCCAATTGACGGTAAAGGTCGGCAAGATTGATTGCTGCGGCTGTGTATTGTGGATTGAGTTTCAGAGCCGTCCTGTATTCCGTGTCCGCTTCAGCGCTGAGGCCGCGTTGCCGGAAGAAATTGCCCAGCGTGGTGCGGGCTTCCGGCCGTTCTGCATTGGAGCGCTGGGCGGCAACGAATTCGTCCGCCGCGGCCTCGAAGCGGGCGCGATCCGCTGGCGGCTGGCTTGCGGTCGGGACGCCCGCGAGCAGTGAGGCCGCCCTGATGCGGACGCCGCGAACGGGATCGGACAGGTGTGGGGACACCAACGGCCAGACCCGATCGGCGGGAACGTTCTCCAGCAAGTCAAGGGCTCCGATCCGCACCATCGGATCGGGATCGGCGAGCGCGGTACGGGCCATCGCTAGGTTCGCCGCCGAGGGGTTCGGCGCAAGTTCGGCCAGCGCGGTGGCGCGAGCTACGGCTGGCGCAGTTCCGTCCGTTGCGACGATACCGAGCAGGGCTGCCGCGTCGGCTTGATCCGTGCGCGCAGCCTGGAATGCCGGTCCATAAGTTTGAAAGCCCTTCCGGTTGGGACCGAACCATTGTTCGACGGCGATGGCAGCCCATTCGGCCGGCTTGTCCCGGTGGCACTCGTTACAGGCGTTCGGCGTTCCCAGTTTCACCGAGAGATCGGGCCTGGGGACCCGGAAGCTGTGGTCG
Source organism: Bradyrhizobium guangdongense (assembly GCF_006483445.1). Classification (GTDB taxonomy): domain Bacteria; phylum Pseudomonadota; class Alphaproteobacteria; order Rhizobiales; family Xanthobacteraceae; genus Bradyrhizobium; species Bradyrhizobium guangdongense_A. The sequence continues at coordinate 3,555 of NZ_PPPT01000020.1, forward strand.
CGCCTGGTATCGACCACCATGTAGTGTCGGTCTTGCATGTGGCAGGAGATGCAGGTCGGCGTCGGATCGACGCCAACATGGTGACGATGCCTCGCGTCGGCGTATCGGTCGGATGCGTGACACTGCAGGCAGACGCCTTCGCCAGGGCTGCGAAGCTTCGCGCTGTGCGGTTCGTGACAATCGCTGCAGGTAACGCCGGCGGCAAACATCCTGCTCTGCTTGAACGGCGTGTAGTTATATGGCTCCTCGACATCGCGGATCTGCCCGTCGGCATGATAGGTGTTGCGCGCCAGCGGCTCGACCACATGGGTTTGCGACAGCCATTGACCGGGCATCCAGTTCTCGTGAAAGCCGGCGCGGCGCGCGTGGCACAGGCCGCAAGTCTCGACTTCCTTGCGCAGCGTTACCGGTGCTACGGAACGCTTCGCGTTTCCGGTCGGCGGATCGATCGGCCAGGTGACGCCATGACGCTCGTCGAAGCGCACCAGCAATCCCTTGCTGGAATCCTCGCGCTTGCCGAACGGCCACCAGCTCTTCTGATCGCGCACCCAGTCGGCATGCCGCGACCCCTGGCCGTGACAAGCTTCGCAGCCGACGCTGATTTCCGCCCATGTCGTCGCAAAACGGTCGGCCTTGGCATCGTAATTCTTGCGCAGGCCCGTGGAGTGGCATTCCGCGCACATGAAATTCCAGTTCTGATTCAGCCTGGTCCAGTGCAGGACATCGTCATGCCTGATTTCCTCATCGGGCGAGAGATGAAACCAGCGCTGGCCGCCCTTGTCCTGCGGCCTTGAGTCCCAGGCCAGCGAAAGGGCCTGAATACGTCCATCGGCAAACTCGACGAGGTATTGCTGCAGCGGATCGATACCGAACGTGTACTTTACCTCGAACACGGCAAGCTTGCCGTCGGCGCCGTCGGTCTCCACCAGAAACTTGCCGTCCTTGCGGAAGAAGCGTGAATGCACGCCGTAGTAGTCGATGCCGGCGTCGTTGAAATTGCCGAGCACGGTTTGGTCGGTGGCATGCTGCATCGCAGCCTTGTGCTGCGAGGCACTCCACAATTTCGCTTCCGCCTGGTGGCAGCCCGCGCAGGTCTCGCTGCCGACGAAGCCGGCGACGGCCGGGCTTGAAGCTTGCGATTTCGGTCCGCGGTTGTCGAGAAGATGGAAGACGCCGCCAAATGCGAGCACAGCGGCCATCGCGACCGCCAACGAAATCCAGATCCGGCGCTTGGAGAGCGAGGCGATGCCAGATCTCTCGGCAGGGGGAGCTTGCGGCGGCGCGACGATCGCGGGGCCTTCGGCCGGCGCTTGCCGCGATCCACCCTTTGAGCCGGATTTTCCCTTTGGGCCGGATTTTCGTCGCCTGCCTGCCAACGACAGCCCCTTGTCGCTACGATCGCCGGGTCGCGATCAAGCAATCTGCCGGCGGGATCACTGCCGGCATCATCGACTGCGTCACCACCGAGTCAAGTAGGCGGAGCCCGTAACCTATTTCCGGTTACGGTTCTTGCTGGCACCTCTGAGCGCGAGCGCGGGCGCGGACGGTTTGTCGAGGCTCGCCATTTGCAGGCAGGTCAGCAAGTCGACATAACTTTCAGTTCCGGCGACAGTCGCCTCGCCTTCGCATTCATTTCTGACTTTATCGGAGTTCGCGGTCCAGATTGGAAGGATCTGTTGCTGCGCGGCATTCTCGTCGCGCATGCAATCCTCGTAGCTTTGGGCCAGCACCAGGCCCATGGCCTTGTCGGCTGCGACGCTGGCCTTGCAGGTTGCTTCGACATTCAGCTTTGGAACGCGATCGCTGATCGGCGTGACCAGCTGGCCTCCAAGCATTGCGATCGTCAGCAGCACAATCTTCATGGAATCCTCCTGTTGCCGTGCGGCGTTACGTGTCGCTCACTTCCGAACTGCCTTTGCTTGTTGCCCCGCAGCTTGCGATGAAAGCGCCGCAGATAGTCTTGATCTCAATCAATAGCGATCCATCACGCGTCTCGCGCGCAACGGTCAGCGCTGAAGCAACTCGAGTGCCCCGATCTGATTGATCTGAGTCAAGGTGCTCGCCAGGCACCATCCACATAATGGCTTTTCGGGTGTCGCGTGCGCCTCGCACGATGTTCGATTTTGAGCCGGGAGCATTTCATATGAAATTGCATCACTCGATCTTCACCGGACTGTGCGTCGCATTGCTCGCCTCAACTTCGGTAAGTGCCCAGCAGATCAACGGCGTACCGGGCTCACCGAGCGCCACCACGACCATTCCCGGCGACCAGCTTCCAGCACCGCCTGCGAAATTCGGCGGCAAGATCGAGCGCGATGCGGCGAGATCGACGCCTTACTGGCCGGCGCGGATCGTGCCGCCGAAGGGCGCGCCAAACGTGCTTTTGATCATTACGGATGACTCCGGCTACGGTGTGCCCTCGACATTCGGTGGCGTGATTCCGACCCCGGCGCTGGACCGGATTGCGCAGAATGGGCTGCGCTACACCAATTTTCATTCGACGGCGCTGTGTTCGCCGACGCGCGCGGCCTTGATCACTGGTCGCAACCATCACTCGGTCGGCTACGGCGTTGTCGCCGAGCAGGCCACCGGCTTTCCCGGCTACGACAGCATCATCACCAAGGACAAGGCCACGATCGGCCGGATCCTGCAGGACAATGGCTATCACACCGCCTGGTTCGGGAAGAACCACAACACGCCGGAATATCAGGCGAGCCAGGCCGGCCCGTTCGATCAGTGGCCGACCGGGATGGGCTTTGAATATTTCTACGGCTTCATGGGCGGCGACACCAACCAGTGGCAGCCGGGCAACCTCGTCCAGAACACCACGCCCATTCACCCCTATGTCGGAAAGCCCGGCTGGAATTTGGTGACGGCGATGGCCGATGACGCGATCGACTACGTCAATCGCATCAATGCGCTGTCGCCCGAGCAGCCCTTCCTGATCAAGTTTGCGCCGGGTGCTACCCATGCGCCGCACCATCCGACGCAGGAGTGGGTGAAGAAGATCAGCGACATGAAGCTGTTCGACCAGGGCTGGAACAAGCTGCGGGAGACGATCTTCGCCAACCAGAAGAAGCTCGGCGTCATCCCACAGGACGCCAAGCTGACGCCGTGGCCCAAGGATCTGATCAAGGAGTGGGACCAGCTCAACGCCGATGAAAAGAAGCTGTTCCTTCGTCAGGTCGAGGTGTTCGCAGCCTTCGTCGCCTACGCCGACAACGAAATCGGCCGCGTGATCCAGGCGATCGACGATCTCGGCAAGCTCGACAACACCATCGTCATCTATATCAACGGCGACAACGGTACCAGCGCCGAGGGCCAGCCGAACGGCACGCCGAACGAAGTCGCAATGTTCAACGGGGCCAATCCCGGAGTCGATGAACAGCTGAAATATTTCTACGACGCCTGGGGCACCGACCGTACCTACAACCACATGTCGATCGGTTGGGCCTGGGCGTTCGACACGCCGTTCTCCTGGACCAAGCAGATCGTGTCGCATTTCGGCGGCACCCGCCAGGGCATGGCGATCTCGTGGCCGAAGGGCATTACGGACAAGGGCGGAATTCGCAATCAATTCCACCATGTCATCGATGTCGTGCCGACCATTCTGGAAGCGGCACATATCCAGCAGCCGAAGGTCGTCGATGGCATCAAGCAGAGCCCGATCGAGGGCGTCAGCATGATGTACACGTTCGACAAGAAGAATGCGAACGCGCCTTCGACGCACAAGACGCAGTACTTCGAGATGTTTGCCGACCGCGCAATCTACAATGATGGCTGGATCGCCAGCACCAAGGTGATGCGGCCGCCGTGGGTGACGGTCGCGAAGCTGCCGAGCCCGCAGGATTATCCCTGGGAGCTCTACGACCTCAAGAACGACTGGACGCAGTACGAGGACGTTGCAGCCAAGTATCCGGCCAAGCTGAAGGAGATGCAGGAACTGTTCTGGAAGGAGGCGCAGAAGTATCAGGTGCTGCCGCTGGATTCGTCGTTGGCGGCGCGGCTGGTCACGCCGCGGCCAAGCCTCAGCGCCGGCCGTACCTCGTTTAGCTGGATACGTCCGCTGACCGGTACGCCGAACGGCGATGCGCCGAGCATCCTCAACAGTTCCTACAACTTCAAGATGGACGTGGAGATTCCGCAGGGCGGTGCCGAGGGCATGCTGATCACGCAAGGCGGCCGGTTCGGCGGCTACGGCTTCTACGTGTTGAAGAACAAGCCCGTGTTCACCTGGAATCTGGTCGACCTCAAGCGCGTGCGCTGGGAGGGCCCGGAACTGACGCCCGGCAAGCACCAGATCGAGTTCGACTTCAAATATGACGGTCTGGGCGCCGGCACGATCGCGTTCGGCGACTACAGCGGCATCGGCGCCGGCGGCACCGGGGTGCTGAAGGTCGATGGCAACGCGGTTGCCACCGAAAAGATGGAGCATACGCTGCCCTTCATCCTGCAGTGGGACGAGGCGCTCGACATCGGGTCAGACACGGGCACGCCGGTCGACGACAACGACTACAGCACCCCGTTCACCTTCACCGGCAAGCTGAACAAGGTCACGCTGAACATCGACCGGCCGAAGCTGTCGCCCGGAGACATCAAGCGCCTGCAGGATGCGGCGCGGGCCGCCGGAGACGGCCCGTCTGCTGATGCCGGGAAAGCCTCGACCGGCGCCGCAGCCCCGCAGGTCTCGGGCGACGTCGGACTCAATCTGGCTCAGAAGGTCGAACTTCGCATCGACAAGCTCGAAGGTTGCCGCAAGCAGGCACAGGAGCAAGGTCTCGGGGTCATCGAACGCGTGCAATTCGTCCGGAAGTGCATGGAGTAACGGCGGCTCCCCAGTCTATCGCGCCGAGCTCGACCTGCGCGGCGCGGTCACTGTCGAGCAACAAAGGGGGGAACGATGCGTCACGATCAGGGACGGATGCCATGGGCTGCGCTTCGTAGCGGCGCGGTGGCGATTGCGCTCGCCGCCATGGTGTCGATGCCGGGTGTGTCCCGCGCCGACGAAAGCGGCATTTCGTTCTGGCTGCCGGGCCTTTACGGCAGCCTCGCCGCGACGCCGGGCACGCCGGGCTGGTCGGTGGCGGCCATCTATTATCATACCAGCGTGAACGCATCGGGCGCGGCCGCGGCCTCCCGGGAATTCCAGGCCGGAAGGTTTTCGCCGACCGTCAATCTCAATCTCAACCTGGCCCTGAGCGGCCAGGCCGACCTGATGTTTATCGCGCCGACCTACACTTTTGCGACGCCGGTGCTCGGCGGCCAGTTGTCGGCGACGCTCGCCAGCGTCTACGGCAGGAATTCCGCGAGTATCGCCGGCACACTGACGGCCATGGTGGGGCCGCTCGTGGTCACGCGCGACGGATTCCTTGGAGATGCGCTCGTCTCCTATGGCGATCTCTATCCGACCTTGAAGCTGAAGTGGAACAACGGCGTCCACAATTACATGGTCTACGCTGCGGGCGACATTCCCGTCGGCGATTACAATCCGAGCCGGCTCGCCAATATCGGCATCGGCCACGGCGCCATCGATCTTGGCGGCGGCTACACCTATCTAAACCCCGCGACCGGCACGGAATTTTCAAGCGTCGGCGGCTTCACCTACAATCTCAAGAATCCCGATACGCAGTACCAGAGCGGCATCGACTTCCATTTCGACTGGGGCGTATCGCAATTCCTGTCGAAGCAGGTCTTTGTCGGCTTCGTCGGCTACGCCTACCAGCAGATTACCGATGATTTCGGTCAGCCCGCCGTGCTCGGCGGTTTCCGTTCGCGCGTGCTCGGTATCGGCCCGCAGCTCGGATATATCTTTCCAATCGGCAGCAATCAGGCTTTTCTCGGACTGAAGGGATATGGCGAGTTCAATGCTGCGAACCGGCCGTCGGGCTGGAACACCTGGCTGACGTTTTCGATCTCGGAGGCCGTGCCAGCCAGCGCCGTGACGCCGACCCGGCACAAAGTGTCGAAATAGCAAGGCAATGTTCTGCTGGACTGAAGTCCAGCGGTGTCACCGTTGCTGACGCCAGAGCCTGCTTCTTTAAGTGACGCGCGGGCGGTGCGCGACTGACTTGTGCTCCCCCCATCCAGGCGGAGAATTGATCTGCACTTGGTGTCTGCAACATTCATCCCAATTGGCTTGAGTTGATCCCGGTCAACGCGAAATTTGGTTTTAGTGGAATCGATGACTTTAAACGGAGGAAACCAAAATGAAGCTCACATTCGCATTGGCGGCTATCCTGCTGATAACCGGGTTCGTAGCCGCGAGCACTGAGAAAGCCAGTGCTGTGGTGTACTGCACATACGTTGATTATCCCGCCAATTGCGTCGTACGGCCAGGCGTCGTGCTGCGGCCGCGGCCCGTTGCTCGACAAGCGGTGGTGGGGGCTGGGACCGTAAATCGCGGTGGCCCGGTCAATCGCGCTGGCAGACGTTGATTGGTCATTCTGCGAGATTTGTAGCCCTGCACGAAATCCCGATAATCATGGGACTTACGAAGAGCTTTTTTATGAATTCAACATCTGACAAGAAGGGCCGTATCATGAAATTGGCGGCATCAGTAGTTTCTGCGTTGTCTCTCGTGGCGCTCTCGGCAATTCCGCTCAACGCGCAGCAATACAAGATGCAAACACCGATACCGCCGGGCGTTGCAATCCCGGACAAGGTGGAGACCCGCCTTGGGACGCTGAACTTCTTCGACGGCTTTCCCGACGATGCGACCGTGGAAAAGCTCTACGACAATCTGGACTTCCAGCACGCCGTCCAGGCCTACATGTTGGCGCTGGCTCCAGTGAACCAGTTGGCAAATCGGAAGGGCATCGCGGAACTGGGTCCGTTCAATCTAACGGTGCCGATCTTCGAGGACAGGATGGACTCGAAGTCGCTTTTTCTCACCCCGAACAACAACACGCCGTACACTTGGTTTTGGCTCGACCTGCGCGACGGGCCTCTGGTGCTCGAGGTGCCTCCCAATGTGCTCGGCCTCGTCAACGACATGTGGTATAATTTTGTTACCGATGTCGGGCTCGTCGGGCCGGACAAAGGTCAGGGCGGCAAATACCTGATCCTGCCGCCCGGCTACAAGGGCGAGGTGCCGAGCGGATATTTTGTCGTGAAGCCGGCGACGTTCAGCGTCTGGGTTCCGTGGCGCTCATTCCTGGTGAACGGCGATCCGAAGCCAGGCGTCGACTTGGTCGAACAGCACACGCGAATCTATCGCCTGAAAGATGCTGCCAATCCGCCGACACTCAATTTCGTGCATGTTTCCGGCAAGGCATTTAGCACGCTGGCGCCGGGAGATTATCCCTTTTGGGAGTATCTAAATCAGGTTGTGCAGGAAGAGCCGACTGATACGGTCGACCCGGTCACGCTCGGCCTCTACGCAGCGGTCGGAATCCAGAAGGGTAAGCCCTTCGCGCCCGATGCACGGATGAAGAAGATTCTGACCGAAGCCGCCTTGGTAGGTGACGCCACCGCGCGTGCAATCAATGGACGGTTGCGGATCAAGGAAAGCTACTACTATCCCAACAGCGCGTGGCGCACGGGCTTCTTCGGCGGCTACAAGTTCGAGGAAAACGGTGCGCGGATCCTCGATGCCTACTCGGCATTCTTTTTTTACGCGACCGGCGTGACGCCGGCGATGGATTCGAAGTCAGTTGGCGAGGGATCGCAGTACATGGCCGCGTTCGTCGACAGCCAAAACAAGCCACTCGACGGCGGAAAAAACTACAAGCTACACTTGCCGCCCAATATCCCGGTCAAGCAATTCTGGTCGGTCATCCTCTACGATAATCAGACCCGCTCCATGCTCCAGACCGACCAGCGTTGGCCAGCCGCAACCAGTCAGAACCCAAAACTCATGGGCAATGCGGACGGGTCAGTGGACGTCTATTTCGGGCCCACAGCACCGGCCGGCAAGGAGAACAACTGGGTGCAGACCATCCCCGGCAAAGGATGGAACACGCTCCTGCGCCTCTACGGCCCGCTCCAGCCGTGGTTCGACAAGACCTGGCGGCCCGGCGAGATTGAGCCGCTGTAGCAACGAGGAGGTCGGAGCTTCGGCTCGCCTCCTCATCTCCCATGTAGGCCCGGCCCACGCGGCGCCGCAATGACCGCGAAGGCCCGCTTGAAAATCGCGTACCGGTTGCATAGCGCTGACGAGTCATTCGTACTCAGCAGTGCTCACACTTCAGCGCGGGACGAATGCAAGTCCGGACATCGGCGGCCCCAAATTTAGAGCCGCAACGTATTCCAAGGATGGAGGTTGGGCGGTTACAGTGCCCCAAAATGGTGATTGGGGACGGGCATGCAGCGGCGTGAGTTCATCGGGCTGTTAGGCGCGACCGCGCTGAGTTTACCGGGACCGGGCTACGCCCAGACCAAAGCCACCTTGCCGCTGGTCGCGGTTTTGATGCCGTTCAAGCAGGACGGTGACTATAGGATCGCCGCGCTCCGCGAAGGCTTACGGGAAACTGGTTTCATCGAAGGGACGAACTATTCGCTGGCCGTGCGGTACGGCGAAGGCGATTATAATCGCATTCCCCAGCAAGCGGTCGAATTGGCTGCGCTCAATCCGCGCGTCTTCGTCACTTTGGGTTTTGGGGTTGGACCCAATAACCGGGTTTCTCCAGAGATACCGTTGGTTTTTTCCGGCGTTGCCGTGGACCCCGTCGCGTTGGGTTGGGTGCAAAGCTATGTGCATCCCGGTGGGATGATCACCGGAAACGTGATGAACGCAGTCGGTGGCGAGGAAACCCTGGCTCAAAAGCGTATCGGACTTTTCAAGCAAATTGTCCCCGGCCTGACACGTCTCGGGATGATCGCTCCCGTTCCAACTCAAAATCGGCCCGCGACGTTGGTGATGAAGGAAAAGGAAGCGCTGCAAAAAGTGGCCGCGGAATTGAGCTATGAGTTCGCCTTCTACGGTTTCAATACCATTGACGATCTGGAAAGCGCCTTTGCGGCAGGCCTTCGAGATGACGTGAGCGCGTTTTACGTCTCGGGTGAGCCGCTGCTTAGCGCCAACATATCGCGGGTCATACCTTTGGCCGCAGCGTCGAGAAGGCCGACTGTCGGACCATATCCGATATGGGGGCGTAGCGGCCTTTTGATGTCTTATTCAACTGACCCAGTCGACGGTATTCGCCGCGCAGGGGCGTACGTCTCGAGGATCTTGAAGGGCGAGAAGCCCGGCGATCTTCCCATCGAGCAGGCAAGCAAATTCACTCTGGTGATCAATCAGAAAACCGCAAAGACGCTTGGCATCGTCGTGCCTCCGACCTTATTGGCACTCGCCGACGAGGTGATTGATTAGGTGCGCTGATGTCCGAGTTTGGCCGCAACCCGGCTGCGAGGTCTGCTGTTGCGTCGCCATGAAGAGCATAGCCGGCTCACGCCCTGACCCCAAAGCGGAAATTCGAAATGTTTCTACCGCTGTAGCAATATATCAATGTGTGCTCGGTAGGGTTGTTATATCTGGGCGAAAGGTCGCCCACACCTATTTGCAAAATCCCACGGTGCGAGAGAATCTTCGACAAATATGAAGCGTGGCTGTCTTACAATTCTATTGGTCGCCGCAGTCAGCGCGGCGGCGTTGGTCGGTTGGTTTACGTTCGCATTCCACGACTATTCGTACCGCTATCGGTTAACGGTGAATATTGAAATCGATGGAAAGGTGCACACTGGGTCCAGTGTGATTGATGTCACGTGGCACGAAGGCATCAAGATCGGCGATGGGAGTCCCTTCGGTCCACTACTGCGTGGGCAGGCCCCCATTGTTGACCTCGACGACCACGGTATTGTTATTGCGACGTTGATCGCCAACTACAAGAACAGCAAGGATGGTCAGGGTGCATTGTGGCTCGTTCCTCGCGCCTTCGGCGACGCGCAAGGTGTCAATCTTGCCATGCTGCCCTCCTTGCAAGGCAAGCGTGAACTTGCCCTCGACAATCTTCCACGGTTTTTATGGTTCGCGAATTCGCAGGAACCCACCACGGGTAGGGGGATTACAGTAGCAGATTTCGCCTCTGTATTGGGTCCGTCCGCTCATTTCGTGAGCGCGTCTGTCGAGATCACCAATGATCCCGTTGTCATTTCCATTCGCGAGAAATTACCTTGGATCGCGGCGATCGAAAAACGTCCGCCTGGAGAACAAGTCCTCTACCTGCCTAATGGTCTTGGCATCAGCCGGTACATGTTTATCGGAGGCGCATCATGAAGTGCGCACCGACTGCGAATTTTCTGGACAATCGCACTGACGCAAGAAGTCCTCACGCTAGACAAGGGGCCCCTAAGGCACGATAGTTCGAATGCAGGACCGAACTGTTAGGTCCTTGATCCGAATGAACGCGCTGTCAGCGCCACTCTCATGGATGAACACACGACCCTTCAAGCCCGCGTCTGTGCTGCTTGGATTGACTTGCTCCGACAGAACAGCGGCGCCGAAGGACGTCCCGACCGGTACTATGCCCTGAGCATCGAGAACATCCGAGGCCATGGTGAGGAATTCCAACTGTGCATCACGTTTCGCGCCGGTCGAACGTATTGCTGCTGCGAAGACATGTGCCATACTGGCGCCTTCACCGAGAAACGGTGGCAGCAACTGCGAGCGGCCCTTGCCGTCCATGGCGTTGAGCCCCAAGGGCCACTAGTGGTGCGGATTTGCACTCGGCTAGAAGCAGGCGCGCGACTGCGCTACGGCAAGAGCGATGAGCCCGAGCCCGAGATGTACGATCAAGGCCCCTGGACGTTGACGGTCCGTGAGCAATCCCCAGTCGTTTGCGAATGATCCTGGAACCGACGCGCGACCGCTAGGACCGCTTATGTGGCCCAACTCGGACTTCTGGCGAGGTCCGCTATTGCGCCGCTACGAGGGGCACAGCGGACCTGACGACGCCACGGATCTATGAGTACACGCCCTAGCAAGCGACATGCTAGGTTTCGGCAAAAATTACCCGCGTGTACCGCGAGCCGAGTTACGACAAGATGTCCCGGGAGGAAACGGAATGGAAATACTGTGGAGCATCGTCGCGTTTCTTGGCCTCGCCGTCGAATCGGTATTCGCCTATGTCGAACATCATCACTGGATCTTCGCGTTCCTCGCCGGCGGCTATATCTTCTACCTGCACGACCGTGCCATCCATGCGCGCTTCGATGCGCTCGACAAGCGCATCGACGAGATCAGGAAGCGGCTCGCCATCGAATATTGAGCGGGCCGGCGAAACCTTCTGCAACCTCGGCTCGTAACTCGCTCCGGAAGCCGTCCTTCACAGGACCAGAGGCGAAGCGTGCTCAGGGCTTTACTAGCGTTGTGGTTGTGGCATAGTCGCAAAATATTAGAGATTGTGGAGGTCCGTAGCGCGCGTTGTTGCACGAATGCGCGCGGCGGCCTCCCGATCGGTGCGAACTGAAGTGTATTGGTCGAAAGGCATTTTGTTCAAGCCTTGAGCGACGCACCATTTGCGATGAGGCGGCGCGACATGGATAGGTCATTCGTCATTGCGCATGTGTCCGACCTGCACCTCGATGGCACGGGTCGGCTGCATCAGGCGGTCGAAGGCCTGATCGCAACCATTCGCCAGACGATGGCCGAATTCGCCGATGTTCCGGATCGCATTCTGCTGATCACCGGCGACCTCGTCAGCGATCCCACCCCGCGCGCGCTCGACGAAGCGCTGTCGGCGATCTCGGCCTTCCGGCAGACCGGCCTGTTCACCGACATCCAGGCGGTCGCGGGCAATCGCGATGTCAGGTCCCGCGGCCTGCTCGGCCGCCGCCACGACGTCTACGATTATCTCAACCTGCCGCGAACGTCGAAGAACGTCTATTATCGCCAGTCCGGGCTCGATCTCGTGCTGCTCGATTCCAACGCGGCGAGTCTCGCGGGCGGCAACATCGACCAGCGCGCCTATCACGGTGTCGTGGCGCAATCGGCGCGGCTGAGCGCCGAGCTCGCCGGCAGCCTGAGCGCCGACGGACGCGCTGACTACATCGAGCCGTCGGAGAATCTGGTGCGCGTGCTGGCGATGCATCATCATCCGCTGCCGCAGGCGACCGGCGAGGGCAAGCGCTTCCTCGGCAGCCCGGACGAGCCCATGATGTATCTCGCCAGCCCCGCCACCTTTCTCGAGGCGGCCACGTCCCTCAACGTCAATTTCATCCTGCACGGTCATCGGCACGTCGAGGGACTGACGCGGTATTCGATCCCCAATCCGCGCGCGACCGGGAGCCAGGGGCGCGAGGAGTTTTGGCGCACGCTCTATGTGCTGTCCTGTCCGTCGTCGACCGGGCAGGGCGGCGATGACGCCGGCTTCAACATCGTCCATTTCGGTCCGACCGCGTCCGATTCGGAGCGACGATACGGCTTCTCCGTCACCAGATATTCGCGGCCGCGGGAGGATGGCGCGTTCCATCGGCTCGACAGCAATCTGCCTGACGGTGTCATCCACCTGCCGGCAGGCCGGGACTTTTGCCGCGATCCGGCCTTCCAGGCGGCGATCGACCTGTCGGCCTGCGAAATGCCGAGGCGCGAGCAGATCGCGGCCATCGCTTGTCTGCTGCTCCGGCGTCATGCCTTCTATGACGATGATCACGACTGGGCGTACGCGCTTCATGCCGCGCTCGTCACCTCTCGTGTTGTTGGCGACCTCGGCGGCAAGGTCGCGCGGTCCGGCGCGCGGCACGATGCGAGCTCACTTGCGACAATCGGTCTGCTGCTGGACCGGCTGATTGCGCAGGCCGCCGACGTGCTCGGCATCGAGGGCGAGGAGCTCGACGATCTCCGCGCCAAGCGTCTCGTCGACCAGGCCGACATCGTGCGCGAATTGCCGAGGACGCCCCGTGACGGCGTGGACCTCGCCGGCGAGCGGCAGCTTCGGCTTGGCACGCTGCGCGAGCTCGGTGCGCAGATGAAAGCCCTGGGCTCCGATCTCGATCTCGGCGGCGCACCACCGGCCGGGACGCCGCGTTAACCGGCCGTTAGGGTTAACAGTCTATTGCTGGCGCGTTAGGCTCGATTAATCGGCTCGAGAGTCCTTAGCGTCATGCGTCACCAGTACAGTCTTGCCCGGCTCCTTGCGTCCACCTCGCTGGTTGCGGCGCTGGCGGCGGGCCTCGGCGGCTGCACGGGGATGTCAAAAATTTCCGACAGCATCACCGGCTCCATCAGCCCACGCGCGGAGGCCGCGCCGACCGATCCCGCGCGCGCCGCCGAGGTCTATGGCGAGCGCTACCGCGCCAATCCCAAGGATGCCGAGGCCGCACTCGCCTATGGCCAGGCGCTGCGCGCCAACGGCCAGCGGGCCCAGGCGGTCGCGGTGCTGGAGCAGGCGACCATCGCGCATCCCGGCAACAAGACGCTGCTTGCGCTTTATGGCCGCGCGCTTGCCGACAACGGCAATTTTCAGACCGCTTTCGACGTGCTGTCGAAGGCGCATTCGCCCGACAATCCCGACTGGCGCCTGCTCTCGGTGCAGGGCACCGCGCTCGACCAGATGGGCAAGCACGAGGATGCACGCCGCTATTATGTCAGCGCGCTGAAGCTCGCGCCCGGCGAGCCGAGCGTGCTGTCCAATCTCGGCCTGTCCTACATGCTGTCGCGGGACCTGCCCAAGGCCGAGGAGACGCTGCGACAGGCCTACGCCTCGCCGCGCGCCGGCACGCGGGTCCGGCAGAATCTCGGCCTCGTGGTGGGGCTGCAGGGGCGCTTTGCGGAGGCCGAGACCATCGTCAAGGCCGACCTGCCGCCCGACGAGGCCGCGGCGAATGTCGCTTATCTCAAGGACATGCTGAGCCGCAACGAAACGCCGTCCCGCGGCAAGCGGACGCCGGTTGCAGCCCTCAATCAGCAGGATTGAACGAAACCCGCTGCCGGCGGCGCCGATGCGCCGCGATGCCGATTGTGCCCGCCAGATCAGATGCTTCGCAATATCCGCCGGATCCTAAACCGGCGGCCGCCATCTACTGTGCATGGGGTTGTTTCCAACCCCTTCTTCGTCAGTGCAGCTCGGAAACCTTGATACCGGTCGGTCCGAGAATGACGACGAACAACACCGGCAGGAAGAACAGGATCATCGGCACGGTCAGTTTCGGCGGCAGCGCGGCGGCCTTCTTCTCGGCCTCGTTCATGCGCATGTCGCGGTTTTCCTGCGCCATCACGCGCAAGGAATGGCCGAGCGGCGTGCCGTAGCGCTCCGCCTGCTGAAGCGCCAGACAGACCGATTTGACGCCCTCCAGCCCGGTGCGGCGCGCCAGGTTCTCATAGGCCACCTTGCGGTCCTGCAGGTAGGACAATTCGGCCGTGGTCAGCGTGAACTCTTCCGACAGCGCGATCGACTGTCCCACGATTTCGGTCGCGACCTTGCGGAACGCCATTTCGACCGACATGCCGGATTCGATGCAGATCAGCAGCAGGTCGAGCGCGTCGGGAAAGGCGCGCTTGATCGAGAGCTGGCGTTTCGAGATCGCGTTGCGCAGGAACAGCATCGGCGCCTGCAGGCCGAGATAGGCCGCACCGACGCAGAGGCCGATCTTGATCGGCAGCGACTGCTCCATATGCGCGATCAGGAAGATGTAGAGGACAGAGCCGACGAACAGCACCAGCGGCGCCACCATACGGGCGAACAGGAAGGTGATGTAGGGCGCCTGGCCGCGATAGCCGGCCATGATGAGCTTGTCGCGGGCGGCTTCCTGCGCCAGCCATTTGGTGAGGTTGAAGTCCTCGACGACCTTGGAGACGAGCTGCTTCGGCGTCTGGCGCAGCGAAACCTTCTCGTTCTTGGCGAGCCGGTCGCGCTCGCGCTGACGAATGCGCTCACGCTCGCTCGCCACCGCCTTCATGCGCTTGGCGAGGCCTTCGCCGGCCAACAGCGGCGTGATCAGCGTGTAGACGGTGGCGCTGGCGGCGATCGCCGCCAGAAACATCGCGATGAAGCGGGCGTCATGCAGTTTAGCGACGAGGAACTCGACCATACGGCACCATCAGAAGTCGAAGTTGATCATTTTCTTCATCACCATGATTCCGATCGCCATCCAGACCACGCAACCGACCAGCATGAGCTGTCCGGTGGGGTGGGTCCAAAGGATCGAGATGTAGCCGGGCGTGGTGAGGTAGACGAGGAACATGACGATAGGCGGCAGCGAACCGATGATGCCGGCGGACGCCTTGGCTTCCATCGACATCGCCTGGATCTTCTCTTTCATCTTCTTGCGGTCGCGCAGCACCTTGGAGAGGTTGCCGAGCGCTTCGGAGAGGTTGCCGCCGGATTTCTGCTGGATCGAGATGACGATGCCGAAGAAGTTCGCTTCCGGCAGCGGCATGCGGTCGTACAGGCGCGTACAGGCCTCGCCGAGCGGCATGCCGATCGCCTGCGTCTCGATGATGGCCAGGAACTCGCTGCGCAGCGGCTCCGGCGAATCGGCTGCGACGACCTTGATCGATTCGAACAGCGGCAGGCCTGCCTTGATGCCGCGGACGATGACGTCGACGGCGTCCGGCAGCGCCTTCAGGAACTTCGCCTCGCGCCGCTTCTTCAGGAAGCTGAGCATCCAGCGCGGCAGGCCAAAACCCGCGGCAAAGGCAAGACCGACGGCGCCGAGCAGGCCGCCGCCGCCGAAGGTCACCAAGAAGAAGAATGCGCCCGCCAGCACGGCGGACACGACGTAGAATTTCTTCGGCGTCCAGTCGAGGCCCGCCTGCGACAGGCGAACGGGCAGCGGAACGCGCTTTTCCTGCTGGCGCCGGGCCTCGAGATCCTTGAGCGAGGTCTCGACCTGCTCGCGTCGCGAGCGCTGGCTCTTCTCGGCTTGCCGCGCCGTGGTGGGTTCGGTCCGCGCGACGGAGGCGCGGCGGCTTTCGGCCTTCCGTTCGCCCGAGAGCATCGGATACAGGAACACCCACGCGATGCCGCCGACGGCGGCGGTCGCGAGGAAGGAGAGGGCGAGCACTTGCATGTTCATGGCGCGCTATCCCTCAGGCCTTCGACGCCACTTCCGCCGCATCGAGCGCGGCGGCAAGGCGTTTCTCTTCGCCGTAGTAGCGGGCGCGTTCCCAGAAGCGCGGACGGCCGATGCCGGTCGAGCGGTGCCGGCCAATGATCTTGCCGTTGGCGTCCTCGCCCATCAGGTCGTAGATGAAGATGTCCTGCGTGATGATGGTGTCGCCTTCCATGCCCATCACCTCGGTGATGTGGGTGATGCGGCGCGAGCCGTCGCGCAGGCGCGCGGCCTGGATGATGACGTCGATCGAGGCGCAGATCATCTCGCGAATCGTCCGCGACGGCAGCGAGAAGCCGCCCATCGTGATCATGGATTCGCAGCGCGACAGCGCTTCGCGGGGGTTGTTGGCGTGCAGCGTGCCCATCGAGCCGTCATGGCCGGTGTTCATGGCCTGCAGCAGGTCGAAGGCTTCGGGTCCGCGGACCTCGCCGACGATAATGCGTTCGGGACGCATACGCAGGCAGTTGCGCACCAGTTCGCGCATCGTCACCTGGCCTTCGCCTTCGATATTGGGCGGGCGGGTTTCGAGGCGGACCACGTGCGGCTGCTGGAGCTGGAGCTCGGCGGCGTCCTCGCAGGTGATGACGCGCTCGTCGTGCTCGATATAGTTGGTCATGCAGTTGAGCAGCGTCGTCTTGCCCGAGCCGGTACCTCCGGAGATCAGAACGTTGCAGCGGCTGCGGCCGATGATCTGCAGGATCTCCGCGCCTTCGGGGGTGATGGCGCCGAACTTGACGAGCTGATCGAGCGTCAGCTTGTCCTTCTTGAACTTACGAATGGTGAGTGCGGGGCCGTCGATCGACAGCGGCGGCACGATGGCGTTGACGCGGGAGCCGTCGGCGAGGCGCGCGTCGCAGATCGGCGAGGATTCGTCGACGCGCCGGCCGACCTGGCTGACGATGCGCTGGCAGATATTGAGGAGCTGCTGGTTGTCGCGGAAGCGAATACCGGTGCGCTGGATCTTGCCGCCGACTTCGATGAAGACGGTGTTGGCGCCGTTGACCATGATGTCGGCGATGTCGTCGCGCGACAGCAGCGGCTCGAGCGGGCCGTAACCGAGCACGTCGTTGCAGATGTCGTCGAGCAGCTCTTCCTGCTCGGCGATCGACATCACGATGTTCTTGATCGCGATGATCTCGTTGACGATGTCGCGGATTTCCTCGCGCGCGGACTCCGAATCGAGCTTGGCGAGCTGGGCGAGGTCGATGGCCTCGATCAGCGCACCGAAGATCGTCGCCTTGACCTCGTAATAATTGTCCGAGCGGCGGTTTTCCATGGCCGGTGCGGGCCGGGACGGCGCGAGCGGCGGCGAGGCGACGGCCGGCGGAGGCGGCGCGCGCGAAACGGCCGGCGCCGGAGCCGCTTGAGGCTCTGGCGACCCGGCGCCGGGCTTGGGGGCCCGAAAATCGGTGTCTGTTCCGCTACGCTTACCGAACACTTAACGACTCCTTGCGGCGGCTATTTTCCCCGCAACTTCTCAATCAGAGGTGAAAGGAAAGACGACCTTTGCTTCTTGCTCTCGCTGCGGCCGGTCAGGCGCTGCGCGATCTGGAGGAACATCTCGATCGACTTGTGATTGGCCGAGATTTCCGCGATCATTTGGCCGTTATTGGCCGCGGAACCGAAGGTTTGCGGCTCGAACGGGATCGACACCACCGGCTGGCACTCGATCGCCTTGGCGAACTCGGCGGCGGCGATTTCTGGCCGTTTCGGCACGCCGACCTGGTTCAGGCAGTACAGCGGCGGCCGGTCGTTGGGACGGGAGGCCTTCAGGAGGTCGAACAGGTTCTTGGTGTTGCGCAGGTTCGCGAGGTCAGGCGCTGCCACGATCAAGATGTCGTCGGCTGCGATCAGGGCGCGCTTGGTCCAGCCGGTCCATTGATGCGGGACGTCCAGCACGATGCAGGGCATGGTCGAGCGCAGCGTATCGAACACGGCGTCGAAGGCGTCGGTGCCGAAATCATAGACCCGGTCGAGCGTTGCAGGCGCCGCCAGCAGGCTCAGATGGTCGGTGCATTTCGACAGCAGCCGGTCCATGAAGGCGGTATCGACGCGATCCGGCGAGAACACGGCGTCCGCAATGCCCTGCGGCGGGTCCTGGTTGTAGTCGAGCCCGGCGGTGCCGAAGGCGAGGTCGAGATCGGCGACGACGGCGTCCATCGCGAGGTCGCGGGCGATCGCCCAGGCGACGTTATGGGCGATGGTCGACGCGCCGACGCCGCCCTTGGCGCCGACCACGGCGATGATGCGGCCGACCGCCTTGGCTTCAGGCGCCGAGAACAGGTTGCAGATCGAGCGGACGACGTCGATCGGGCCGACCGGGGCCAGCACGTAGTCGCTGACGCCACGGCGCACCAGCTCGCGATAGAGCGCGACGTCGTTGACGCGGCCGATCACGATGACGCGGGTACCGGCGTCGCAAACGGTGGCGAGCTGGTCGAGCCCGCCCAGGATGTCGGTGCGGGCATCGGCCTCCAGCACGATCACGTTCGGCGTCGGCGCGGTGCGGTAGGCTTCGATCGCGGCAGCCATGCCGCCCATCTGGATCTTCAGATGGGCCTTGCCGAGGCGGCGGTCCTCGCCGGCCGACTGCACGGCCGCGGCCGTTTCGACGGTCTCGCAGAAGGCCTGCACCGACACGCGGGGCGCGGGCGCAATATGCTCCTCGACCGGCGGCGGCGCGGCCTGCGGCTGCTCTTCCTGAGTCTGGCGCGCGTAGCTGATCATTTGCCGGTGTCGCTCAGTTTGGCCTTCTCGGCTTCTGGATAGGTGGTGGTCGTCGGCGTGCCCTTGCGGTACTTCTCGAAGGCCGCGTTACGACGCATCGTGTAGGCTGGCGTTTCGGGCCGCGGCTGCTCGAGATCCGACGGATTGTCGATCATCGCAGCGAGGTTGCGTTGCGCGGCGCAGCCGAAATTGTAGTACGACTTGTTCTCGTACCAGCTCTTGTTCTTGATCGAGGGGCCGAGGTCCTCCGGCCATACGCCGCAGGGGCCGGCCACCGCCGCGATCTTCGAATAGGTCAGCCGGATCGGCGGCAGGAAGCGGGAATCCTCGGGGCGATAGCGCCGCACCATGACACCGCGCGGCGGGACGCCGGCTGCCGCCAGCATCGCCTGGATCTCGCGCAGCGAGTCCGCCGCCGCGCGTTCGTTCGGCGTGCCGGAGGGAACGTCGACATGGATCGCGCCGGTGCCCTCATGCAGCCAGGTCGAGGCGACGCCCATGACGTCGGCACGCTGGGCCGCGGTCAGGCCGCCGCGCGCATGGCCGACGAACACGACGATGGAACGGTTTTGCTCCTCGATCGCGATCGGGTGACGCTGCTTGTAGTCGTCGGGAATCGAGGCGGTGATCTCGGGTTCGGTGTGGGTACACGCGCCGAGCGCCATGGCGATGCCGACGAGCGCGAGGCCGAGGCGGGCGGCGCGCTTGCGATCGAGGGTTGGTATTGCGGTCATTGTCAAGTTCCCGTTCCGCCTCAGTCGGTGATGAAGCCGTAGGTGCCGCGATAATTGCGCGCCGGGTCGGTCCGGCGGGGCACGCCATAGATGCGGTTGATGTTGCCGAGCAGTTCTGCCTGCGGATCCGGGGGCGCCGCGAAGCCATCATCCGGGCGCGACAGGTCCTTCTGCGCGACCGCGCGGACGACGTAGGGGGTCACCAGCACCATCAGCTCGGTCTGGTTGTTGACGTAGTCGCGGCTGCGGAACAGCGATCCGAGCAGCGGCACCTGCATCAGGCCGGGCAATCCGTTGATCGCCTGCTTGGTTTGCTCCTGGATCAGGCCGGCCATCGCCATCGAGCCGCCGGAGGGAATTTCCAGTGTGGTCTCGGCACGGCGGGTCTTGATCGAGGGCACGGTGAGCGAGTTGACCGCGGTCGAGGTGACGGCCTGCGACAGCGTGATCGAGTTCTCGTTCGACAGCTCCGACACTTCCGTCATCACGCGCAGGCTGATGCGGCCTTCGGTCATCACGACCGGGGTGAAGTTGAGGGAGATGCCGAACTTCTTGAAGCTGATCTGAGTGGTACAGACATGCGTGGTGGGATCGCACGCATAGCCTGCCGGAACCGGGAATTCGCCGCCGGCGATGAAGGTCGCGGATTCGCCCGAGATCGCGGTGAGGTTCGGCTCGGCGAGGGTGCGCACGACGCCGGCGCTCTCCATCGCGCGCAGCGTCGCCGTCACCGACGGCGTCGTCCCGAACGAGGTGGTGAGGTTGTTGCCGGAGACCAAATTGCGGCCATAGGCCGTGAACGGGTTGGAGTTGGTGAAGTTCACCACCGCCGTGCCGTAATTGAGGTTGGCGGAGAGGTCGATGCCGAGCTGCTTGATGATGTTGCGCGCGACCTCGGCGACCGTCACCTTGAGCATGACCTGGTCGCGGCCGCGAACCACGATCGAGTTCACCACCTTGTCGGCGCCACCGGCAAGGCGTGCGGCAAGGTCGTTGGCCTGCTGCGCCTCGATGGGGCTCGCCGCGACGCCGGTCAGGATGACGCCTTCGCCGAGGCCGTCGATCAGGATGTCCGAATTGGGGGCGACCTGCTTGAGCGCGGCGCGGACGCCGTTGAGGTCGCGCTTGACCGCGATGTCATAGGCCGCGATCTGCTGACCGGCGGAATCGAAGAACACGATGTTGGTCTGGCCGACGGCCGCGCCGATGATGTAGGCGCGCTGCGCCGAGCGCACGACCGCATTGGCGATCTTGGGGTCGGCCACCAGCACGTCCTTGATGTCGCGCGGCAGGTCGATCACGATCGACTTGCCGACGCCGAGCGACAGGAAACGCGCGTTCATCTGGCCGTCGGCGGCCGAGACCTGCGGCACCGGGCGATAATCGGCGGCGATCACCGGTGTCAGCACCGGGTTGAGAGCGAGCGTGGTCGCGGCGGAAATCGACAGGGCGCGAACCATCATGGTCCGCAAGCTCGCCGTGGTGACCCTGCACTTCATATCGAAAGTCCTCATCGTCACTTCTGTGCCGTCATCTGGCTCGGGATGCCGAACCGGATGATCGAAATGCTCTCGCCGCGCTTGCGTGAAGGCTCATCCGACGCGGGTTCCTTGGCGTTGACGTCGGCGATGCTGCGGAGCGCCATCGACAGCGTGCCGCTCTGGCGGGCGCGGGCGAGCGTCTCGGTCTGCTCCGGCTTGAGCTCGAGCAGCACGGTCCGGCCGACGACGGCGTTCTGGCCGTCCTTTTCCTTCGGCGCCTGGTCGATCGCGAGCACGCGGATGTTGGACAGCACCACCTCGGCGGTGATGAGGTCGCTGGCCGAGCCGGCGCGATCCGGATTCTTGTCGCGCCGGACCAAGAGGATGTCGACGCGGTCGTTGGGCAGGATGAAGCCGCCGGCGCCGGTCTCGGGCGAAATCTCGGTGGCGACGGCGCGCATGCCGCTCGGCAGGATCGCGGCCATGAAGCCCGAGCCCTCGGCCTTGACCAGCTTCTGGTCGCGGATCGGCTCACCCTGGATGAAGGGGGCGCGCGCGATCGCGCCGACGACCTGGGTGTTGCCGTCCGGGCGATCGTTGCGGCGAATGAAGGTGGCGCTGGCGGTCGCGGCCGGCCAGGTCTGCCACTGGACGTCTTCCGGCTTGACGGGTTGACCGAGGCCGATGTCGTTCTTGGCGACGAGGACGTCGATGGTGGGAAGCTGGACGACCGGGGCGGCGGGAGGGGGAGCGGAATTGTCGGAACCGCTCGCAAGGTACGCGGCGATGCCGCCGGCACCGATAGCGACCGTCAGTACGACAATGCGTGCGGTATTCATACGCTTCACTTCCCAACTAAACGCCGCGACGCTGCCGCCGCCGTGGTCGCAGTTGAGCAGTTATTCGTCAAAGCATGGTTAATGAGGCGTATCTAAATCGGCTTAACGCCGGGTTACCCCGGTAGGCTCAGCGCATGGCGAGGTGAGCGAGATCAATCGCCTTCACCCATTCCGTCTCCGGATAGACCAGCAACGCCCCGAGCGCGAGCGCGATGCCGTAGGGGATGCCGGTCTCCTTGGCGTGCAGCCGGGCGAGCCAGGCCTGCCCGGCAAGCCCGAACGGCAACGGCCATTGCCGGAACTGGAGCAGGAGCAGGGTGAGCGCGCCGCCGAACAACGAGGCGTAGAGCGCGAAATCCATCAGATGGGCAAAGCCGAACCAAAGCGCGACGGCGGCTGCGACTTTCGCATCGCCGCCACCGACCCAGCCCATCGCAAAGCAGGTGAACGTCACGGCCAGCACCAGCGCGCCGGCGCCGACATGGGTCAGCACGTCGTAGGGCGCCATGCCGCCCGCGAGCGCGACCACGAAGAAGCCGGCGACCAGCGCCAGCGACACGCGGTTCGAGATCGTCATCGTGAACAGGTCGCTCGCCGCGGCGAAAGCCATCAGGGCCGGAAAGAGCATGAGGCGTGCGATGTCGAGGATCATGGGCTGCTTCTTGGGGCCGTGCGTGTGGCGCGGGATCGGAGCGTCGCCGAATTCTAGCCGCCAGTGCTAAACAAACCGAAAATGGAGGACGGCTCGTTTGGTCGCGGAACCCGTGGGGCCGTTTTCACCAGATGCTGACGATGCGCGCGGCCAGCGTCGCGAGCGCGAGCAGCAGGGCGGCGCAAACCCAATACACCGGCGCCTCGATCGGTGCCGTGCCGCTTGTAGCCGCGCCAGTGGCGGCATTCTGGTCAACTCTACGCAACGCCACGGGAACCCTGGTCCGCTCGAAAAAACAAAGGCCCCGGACAGAGTCCGGGGCTTTTGCTGTGTGCAGGCCGGTCGCTTACTTCAGCGAGCTGCTGATCGAACCGAACTTGGTGTTCAGCGTGGTGCCGAGGTTGTTGACGACGGTGATGATGGCGAGCGCGATGCCCGCGGCAATCAGGCCGTATTCGATGGCGGTGGCGCCGGACTCGTCTTTCACGAAACGCGCGAGAAGGTTCTTCATAAGCAAAACTCCATCTGGGATTTGGTACGTTCGGGGCTGGTCTCAGCGCGTCGAACATGAGAGCCGAGCTCTTTCGGTAGGGTTAATTCAACCGTGTAAACGCGATCGTTACAGGCTGCTTTTGACCAGAGTGAATTTCGACTTAAGGCGCTCCCTGCAATTCGATGTTGTTCGCAACGCCGCGGACCGGAAACTCACGGAAAACAAGCGACTTCACGCTCCCTTAAAGTTCGGGGCGTAGGCGTATGGCATTCAGGAATTGGAGTTGCGGCGATGTCGAGCCTGCCCATGGAAGTCGCCTTGATGCTGGGCGAGACCATCACCAAGGTCATTCCCATCACCTTCGGACTTGCCGTGGTCTTCACCGTGCTCGAGCATGTCTGGGCCTGCAATCCCGGCGCGCCCTGGTGGCGCAAGAAAGAGATCGTCACCGACATCTGCTACTGGTTCTTCGTGCCGGTGTTTGCGCGCACGATGCGGATTGGCTTGCTGATCGTCGGCGCCGGCGTCGTCTTCAACATCCACGATCCCGACGAGCTGATCGCCTTCTACGACAATGGCCACGGTCCGCTGTCGGAGCTGCCGCTGTGGATGCAGGGCGTGCTGTTCCTCGTCCTGTCGGATTTCATGCTCTACTGGATGCACCGGGTCTTCCATGGCGGCGGCTTCTGGAAGTACCACGCCGTCCACCATTCCTCGGAGGAGATCGGCTGGATCTCGGCGGCGCGCTTTCACCCCGTCAACCTGCTGCTGGGCACGATCAGCGTCGACGTGCTCTTGCTGATGGCCGGCATCTCGCCGAACGTGATGATCTGGGTCGGCCCCTTCACGACCTTCCATTCGGCCTTCGTCCACGCCAACCTCAACTGGACCTTCGGGCCGTTCAAGTATCTGCTGGCGACGCCGGTGTTCCACCGCTGGCACCACACCTCGCTCGCAGAGGGCGGCAACACCAATTTCGCCGGCACCTTCCCGATCTGGGACGTCCTGTTCGGTACCTTCCGGATGCCGGATAACGAGCTTCCGAAGGAATACGGTAAGGACGAGGCAGCCATGCCGGCCGAGTTCGGCGGCCAATTGGCCTATCCGTTCAGACAATAGGCTTTGTGTTTGCGGAACGTTCACGAATTGAGGTCAGGTTAGGCGGGTCGGGCGCCGGCTCCGCTCGTATCGCTTCTTGCCGGCCAGTTCCCCGGGGTTGAGTATGCGTAAAGAGTATCTGCGCCATCGCGCGCGCGTCTGTCTGCTGGTTGCGGCCGCCGTTTTGGCATCGCCGGCCGCCGTCCTGGCCGAACCCACCGCCGAGACCATCGCGGTCAATGTCGACCAGGCCAAGCTCGTGAAGCTGCCCGGCAAGGTCGCGACCATCGTGGTCGGCAATCCCCTGATCGCGGACGTGACGCTGCAGCCCGGCGGCATGGTCGTGGTGACCGGCAAGGGCTACGGCGCGACCAATTTCATCGCACTGGACCGCGGCGGCGAGGTTCTCGTCGACCGTCAGATCCAGGTCGAGGGCCCGAGCGACCGCCTCGTCACCGTCTATCGCGGCGTCGAGCGCGAATCCTATAGCTGCATGCCGATCTGCCAGCGCCGCGTCACGCTCGGCGACAGCGACAACTATTTCAACACCACCATGGGCCAGGCCGGCGCGCTGAGCAACTCGGCTGCGGGCAACGCCGCCGGCGCCGCCAAGACCAATTAACGAGACCAACTAACAAGACCAACAGGCAAATCGCGAGCGGGCGGGGTGCGGTGACCGCGCCCCGTCGCCGCCGGCCAACATGGTTAACGCTTTCCTAACGGCCCGGGCCGGCGCGGCCCTGTCGCCTGAAACACTCTAACAATCAGTTTCGGCTAAATACGGGGCGGAAGATCGCTGCCGCTGGGGATTTCTTGCGATGTCGTCGCCTGTCGCCTCGAAGTTGACGCTCCGGAAAATTCTGCACCGCTTCGGCCGCAATCGCCGCGGCTCGGCCGCGATCGAATTCGCGCTGGTCGCGCCGGTGTTCTTCGCGCTGCTGTTCGCGATCATCGAGACCGCGATCATGTTCTTCGCGAGCCAGGTGCTCGAGACCGTGACGCAGAATTCGGCGCGCATGATCCTGACCGGCCAGGCCCAGACCGGCTCTTATACGCAGACGCAATTCAAGACCTATGTCTGCACCCAGATCCCGGCGCTGTTCGACTGCAACAACCTCTATGTCGACGTGCAGAGCTATTCGACCTCGTTCGCCTCGGTGACCATCGACAGTCACATCGATGCCGCCGGCAACTTCAACACGGCGATGGGCTACAGCCCCGGCAGCGCCGGCGACGTCGTCGTGGTCAGGCTGTTCTACCAGTGGCCGCTGTTCGTCACCGGCATGGGCCTGAACATCTCCAATCTCGCGGGCAACAAGCGGTTGCTGGTGGCGACCGCCGCGTTCAAGAACGAACCCTATTGACGCCAACCATGCTGGGCAGACCGATGAAGACGATTGCAAGACTCCGGCAGATGAGACGTCTTTCCCTGCGGGGCTTCCTCGCCGACAGCCAGGGCCTGGCTGCGACCGAATTCGCGGTCATCGTGCCGCTGATGCTGGTGATGTTCTTTGGCACGGTCGAGTTCTCCTCGGCCGTCGCGATCGACCGCAAGGTGACGCTGATGGCGCGCACGCTGTCCGACCTCACCTCGCAGTCGACGTCGGTCGGCGATACCGACATGACCAACTTCTTCGCGGCCTCGACCGGTGTGATGACGCCCTATTCGACGACGCCGGTGGTGCGGACGATCACCGAGCTCTATGTCGACCCCACGACGCTGCAGGCCCGCGTGCAATGGAGCAAGGGATCGTCGCCGCGCACGGCGGGTTCGGTGGTGACAATCCCGACGTCGCTCGCGATCGGCGGCACCTATCTGATCTTCAGCGAGGTCAGCTACACCTACACGCCGTCGGTCGGCTTCGTGCTCAAGAGCGGGATCAATCTGAGCGACGTCGCCTACACCCGTCCGCGTCAGTCCACCTGCGTCTATTACAGCCCGTCGACGACCTGCACGACGACCTGAGTGAAAGTCCTGACGACAAGAAACTGGTGGCAAGAAAAAAGGCCGTGCGGTGCGCACGGCCTTTTCGTTTGTCCGGTTCGCTCGAGCAGGCTTAGCCCGCGGAGCGGAGATTGTCGGCGGCCGACTTGCCGGAGCGGCGATCGGCGACGATCTCGTAGGAGATCTTCTGGCCTTCGCGCAGCGTGCCGAGACCGGCGCGCTCGACGGCGCTGATGTGAACGAACACATCCTGGCCGCCATCGTCGGGCTGGATGAAGCCGAAGCCCTTGGTTGCGTTAAACCACTTCACGGTTCCCATGCTCATGGGGTAGTCCCTTCTCAGTCAACAATGTCAAAGCCCACTCTCGCGGGCTGGTTCGATCGAATTTTTGGAAGGGTCGTCAGCGTGTCTGAACCGGCTGTACCGGTGGATGCTAATGTCGTCCGGCCGAAAATCGATGGGTGGATTTTATTGGAAACAAGGCCTCAAAACAATCCTGACGTGCACGATTTTTTGATCCGCCGCAGTCAAGCGGCGGATCCCGTGCAGGTCAGGCCGTAACGTCGTTCCTGCCCGCGATTACCTGCGGCGGAACTGGCCGCCGCGCTGTGGGCCCCGCGGTGGACCGCCGGCGCCCGCCGGACGTTCGTCCTTGTGGCGGAATATCAGGCGGCCCTTCTCCAGATCGTAGGGCGACATCTCGACCGTCACGCGGTCGCCCGCCAGCGTCTTGATGCGATTCTTCTTCATCTTGCCGGCGGTATAGGCGACGATCTCGTGTCCGGCGTCGAGCTGCACGCGGTAGCGCGCGTCGGGGAGGATTTCGGTGACCAGTCCTTCGAACTGGATCAGCTCTTCCTTAGCCATTGATATCTCCAGGTCGTGGACGGCTAGTGCGAATAGGGTTTGCGGATCGGTTGGCCCATCGGCCGACTCTCGCGGCGTAAAAAGGCCACGCCTTGTATCCCATCAGGCTTGCCGGCGCCATGCGCGGAACGCTGTTCCGGCCGATCGGATTGTGAATGTCCCATCTTATTGGAACCGGACCGGTGGCGGCGAGACCCCTTCGAGGCCTTCTGGCTACCGCCAGGCCGTCCCTCGGCATGCCTGCCCTCACCGTGCCGACCTTCGCCGGGCCTTCCATCGCTCGGCTTGCCGGCGCTATGCCGTCCGTCACTGCGCCTGTCGTCACGCCGTCCGTCACCTTGCCTTGCGCCTTGCGGGCGCTGGCCCGGGCGGCCGGGGCGACCCTGGCGCTGCTGTGACGGGGGCGCGCCCGCATCGTTGCGGCCGGCGTCCGTGCGGTGGTCTTCCCGCGGCAGCGCCACCTGGATCAGCCGCTCGATGTCGCGGAGATAGCCGAGCTCCTCGCCGCCTGCGACCAGCGAGATCGCCGTTCCCTCGGCGCCGGCGCGCGCGGTGCGGCCGATGCGGTGGACATAGGTCTCGGGCACATTCGGGATGTCGAAATTGATGACGTGGGTGATGCCGTCGACGTCAATGCCGCGGGCGGCGATGTCGGTGGCGACCAGGGTGCGGATCTCACCGGTGCGGAACGCGGCGAGCGTCCGCTCGCGATGGTTCTGCGACTTGTTGCCGTGGATGGCGCTGGCGGCGATGCCGGCCCTCTCGAGCGTCTTCACGACCTTGTCGGCACCGTGCTTGGTGCGGGTGAAGACCAGCGCGCGGTTGATGGTTTCGTCCTTCAACAGCTTGGTCAGGAACGCCGGCTTGGCCGAGAAATCGACCTGCATGATGCGCTGGGTGATGCGCTCGGCCGTCGAGGCAACCGGGGTCACCGCGACGCGTGCGGGATCGCGCAGCATCGAATCGGCGAGTTCCGCGATGTCCTTCGGCATGGTGGCCGAGAAGAACAGCGTCTGCCGCTTGATCGGCAGTTTTGCGACGACTTTGCGGATGTCGTTGATGAAGCCCATGTCGAGCATGCGGTCGGCCTCGTCGAGCACGAGGAACTCGACGTTGGAAAGCTTCAGCCCGTTGCTCTGCACGAGGTCGAGCAGGCGGCCGGGGGTCGCGACCAGCACGTCGACACCCTGCATCAGGGAGCGGACCTGGCGGCCCATCGGCACGCCGCCGATGGCGAGCGCCGAGGTGAGGCGGATATGCCGGCCATAGGCGTTGAAGCTGTCGAGGATCTGGCCGGAGAGCTCGCGGGTCGGCGACAGCACCAGCACGCGGCAGGTCTTTGGCTGCGGCCGGACGCGGTTTTCCAGCAGCCGGTGCAGGATCGGCAGCGCGAAGGACGCGGTCTTGCCGGTGCCGGTCTGGGCGATGCCCACGACATCACGCCCGGTCAGCGCGATCGGGATGGTTTGGGCCTGGATGGGGGTGGGAGTGACGTAGTTCTCTTCTTTGAGAGCGCGCGAAATGGGATCGGCCAGGCCGAAGTCCTGAAAGGAAGTCAAAAGAGGGTCTTTCCAATGAAAGCATGCGCCCGCGCTCGTTGCGGGGCGCGCGCAAGGGTGTCGAGAGGACACCTGCGTGTTTGGGGTGTCGATGAGTTGGCTGAAAGGGGCAAACCAGATGCCCACGACGCTTGATAGCGCGGGGGCTTAAGAACACGCGGCTTGCTACGACCCATTGATTCGCAAGGGGTCTCGTACGCTCATATGGAACATCGAAGGGGCGGTTTCAAGGCATAGCCGGCGCTTACGGCTAATATTGCGTTGCCGGAGCGATGCCGGAATTTTAGCCAGAGTGCACTTTTTGTCCAAAAAATAGACTGTCTGCCGCATAAGCATACATTTTCTTGGCCTAATAAATAGGCATTGTGAACATGGCGATTTCTTGGCTGCGACAAAATAGACCTGAGAGAACAGTGGCTTGGCCCACTTCACCCCCATGGCATGGTTCTTGCGATTCCGTTAACCGCAGGCGGCCGTGGGGCCGTTTCGCAGCGTTTTCACGTCTGCGTCAGGGAGAAGATACCTCATGCTTACTAAATCAACTCACGATATAGCGGCGCCATTCAGCCGCCGCGGCTTGTTCGCCGCGACCGCCGGACTGATGCTCGGTCTGGCCTCCATTACCGGCGCCAAGGCCGCCGACGACACCATCAAGGTCGGTGTCCTGCATTCTCTGTCCGGCACCATGGCCATCAGCGAAACCACGCTGAAGGATACGATCCTCTTCCTGATCGACGAGCAGAACAAGAAGGGCGGCGTGCTCGGCAAGAAGCTCGAGGCCGTCGTCGTCGACCCCGCCTCGAACTGGCCGCTGTTCGCCGAAAAGGCCCGCGAGCTGATCACCAAGGACAAGGTGTCCGTCGTGTTCGGCTGCTGGACCTCGGTGTCCCGCAAGTCCGTGCTGCCCGTGTTCAAGGAGCTCAACAACATCCTGTTCTACCCCGTGCAGTACGAGGGTGAAGAGTCCGAGCGCAACGTGTTCTACACGGGTGCGGCGCCGAACCAGCAGGCGATCCCGGCGGTCGACTATCTGATGAAGGACGAGAAGGTGAAGCGCTGGGTGCTCGCCGGCACCGACTACGTCTATCCGCGCACCACCAACAAGATCCTGGAAGCCTATCTGAAGTCGAAGGGTGTCGCCCAGGAAGACATCATGATCAACTACACGCCGTTCGGTCACTCCGACTGGCAGACGATCGTGGCCGACATCAAGAAGTTCGGCTCGGCCGGCAAGAAGACCGCCGTGGTCTCGACCATCAACGGCGACGCCAACGTTCCCTTCTACAAGGAGCTCGGCAACCAGGGCATCAAGGCGACCGACATCCCGGTCGTGGCGTTCTCGGTGGGTGAAGAAGAACTCGCCGGCATCGACACCAAGCCGCTGCTCGGCCACCTCGCCGCCTGGAACTACTTCCAGTCGATCAAGGACCCCGAGAACGAGAAGTTCATCAAGGCCTGGCAGGCCTACACCAAGAACCCGAAGCGCGTGACCAACGATCCGATGGAAGCGCATGTGATCGGTTTCGACATGTGGGTGAAGGCTGTCGAGAAGGTGAAGTCGACCGATCCGGACAAGGTGATCGACGCTCTCCCCGGCATCGAAGCCAAGAACCTGACCGGCGGCACCTCGAAGATGCTCCCGAACCACCACATCACCAAGCCGGTGTTCATCGGCGAGATCAAGGCGAACGGCCAGTTCGACGTGGTCTGGAAGACCCCTGGCCTCGTTGCCGGCGATGCATGGTCGAAGGAGCTCGACGGCTCCAAGGACCTGATCGGCGACTGGGTCGAGAAGAAGTGCGGCAACTACAACACCAAGACCAACAAGTGCCTGGGTTCGGGCTCCTGATCCCGACCTGATCGATTGCACGACCGGAGAAGGCGGCGATCCCGCCGCCTTCTCCACCCATTTCTGCCGGGGTCATTCACAGTGCTTGCCAATTTGCCAGCTCGCCTTTGCACGCTCGCGCTCTCTCTGTTCCTGATCGCATTCGCGCTGCCGGCCATGGCCGGTCCGTTCGAGGACGCGGTCGCCAAATTCGCCAACGACGATTTTTCCGATACTGACGCCGCGATCGGCGTGGTCGCGAGCAGCGGCAATCCGCTGGCTTTTCCCATCATCAGTGCGCTGAAGGACGGCCGTCTCATGGCCGACGCCGACAGCAAGAAGGTTTACGTCACCGGTACCGACGGCAAGTCGGTCGATGCTGCAACGGGGGCTGCCGTCGCCAGCGTGCCCGCGAGCGCCAGCGCCGTCCGCCTCAACAATCGCCTGCGCCGCACCGTCGATGCCGCGCTCGGCGGCCTGACGCTGCTGTCGCCGGATGTCGCGACGCGCATCCAGGCCGCGCAGTCCGTCTTCAAGTCACATGAAGAATCGGCGCTCCCCGTGGTCGAGAGCGCGCTCGCCAAGGAGACCAACAAGACCGCCAAGACCGCGCTCAGCGAGGCCAGGGCGGCGATCATTCTGTTCAAGCCCGATGCCAGCGAGGTCGACAAGCTCGAGGCCGTCGCCACCATCAAGAGCCGCGGCGACCAGGAAGCGATGGCGTTTCTGACCGGGATCGGCAGCGATCAGCCGGCGTCGGTGAAGGCGGGCGCAGCCAGCGCGATCGCCTCGATTCAGAGCTCGCTTGCGGTCTGGTCGGGCGTTCAGAACGCCTGGTACGGCCTCTCACTCGGCTCGGTGCTGCTGCTTGCCGCGATCGGTCTTGCCATCACCTTCGGCGTGATGGGCGTCATCAACATGGCCCATGGCGAGATGGTGATGTTAGGAGCCTACACCACCTTCGTGGTGCAGGAGGTGATCCGCACCCGCTATCCCGGCCTGTTCGACTATTCGCTGCTGATTGCGGTGCCGCTCGCTTTCCTCGTTGCGGGCGCGATCGGCGTCCTGATCGAGCGCAGCATCATCCGCTTCCTCTATGGCCGTCCGCTGGAAACCCTGCTTGCGACCTGGGGTCTCTCGCTGGTGCTGCAGCAGGCGGTGCGCACCATGTTCGGCCCGACCAATCGCGAGGTCGGCAACCCCTCCTGGATGAGCGGCGCCTTCGAGCTCGGCCAGATCACCATCACCTATAACCGGCTCTGGATCCTCGTCTTCACGCTCGCCGTGTTCGCCATCCTGCTCGCGATGCTGCGCTACACCGCGCTTGGGCTCGAGATGCGCGCCGTGACGCAGAACCGCCGCATGGCGGCCTCGATGGGCATCGCCACCTCCCGTGTCGACGCGCTGACCTTCGGCCTCGGCTCGGGCATTGCGGGCATTGCCGGTGTGGCGCTGTCGCAGATCGACAATGTCAGTCCCAATCTCGGCCAGAGCTACATCATCGACAGCTTCATGGTCGTGGTGTTCGGCGGCGTCGGTAACCTCTGGGGCACGCTGGTCGGCGCCTTCACGCTCGGCATCGCCAACAAATTCCTGGAGCCGGTCGCAGGTGCCGTGCTCGGCAAGATCGCGATCCTGGTGCTGATCATCCTGTTCATTCAAAAGCGGCCACGCGGCTTGTTCGCGCTCAAGGGCCGTGCGGTGGAAGCATGACCCCTCACATGCTCACCCGATCGCTGGACCGCGGCGCGACTATCTTCCTCTTGGTCGTCGCGGCCATTGGCGTGCTGATCCCGCTGTCCAATCTGCTGTTGCCCACGGGTTCGTTCCTGCACGTGCCGACCTACCTGGTGGCGCTGTGGGGCAAGTATGTCTGCTACGCGATCCTGGCGCTGTCGATCGACCTGATCTGGGGCTATTGCGGCATCCTCTCGCTCGGCCACGGCGCGTTCTTCGCGCTCGGCGGCTACGCCATGGGCATGTATTTGATGCGCCAGATCGGCACCCGCGGCGTCTACGGCAATCCGATCCTGCCCGACTTCATGGTGTTCCTGAACTATCCGAAGCTCCCATGGTACTGGCACGGTTTTGATATGTTCTGGTTCGCCGCGTTGATGGTGATCGTGGTGCCGGGCCTGCTCGCCTTCTGCTTCGGCTGGCTCGCCTTCCGCTCCCGCGTCACCGGCGTCTATCTCTCCATCATCACGCAGGCGATGACCTATGCGCTGCTGCTCGGCTTTTTCCGCAACGATTTCGGCTTCGGCGGCAACAACGGCCTGACCGACTTCAAGGACATCCTCGGCTTCAACGTGCAGGCCGACGGCACCCGCGCGACGCTGTTCATGCTGAGCTGCCTCGCGCTGATCATCGGCTTCCTGATCTGCCGCTCGATCGTGTCCTCAAAGCTCGGCAAGGTGCTGATCGCGATCCGCGACGCGGAATCGCGCACCCGCTTCCTCGGCTACCGCGTCGAATCCTACAAGCTGTTCGTGTTCACGGTGTCGGCCTGCATGGCCGGCGTCGCCGGTGCGCTCTATGTGCCGCAGGTCGGCATCATCAATCCGTCCGAATTCGCGCCGGGCAACTCGATCGAGGCCGTGATCTGGGTCGCGGTCGGCGGCCGCGGCACGCTGGTCGGTGCCGCGCTCGGTGCCGTCGTCGTCAACTACGCAAAGACCTTCTTCACCTCGGGCATGCTGGCGCCGTACTGGCTGTTCATGCTGGGCGCGCTGTTCATCCTGGTGACGCTGCTGCTGCCGAAGGGCATCGTCGGCACCTTCAATTCCTGGTGGGAGCCGTGGAAGGCGAAGAAGGAGTCGGCCGCCGAGGTCAGCGCCGCGGCCGAAGACGGCGTCACCGAACCGAAGATGGCGGAGTAGGGCGCATGAACGTCATGGATACCCGCGCGACGTCCGCAATGCTCTATCTCGACGGCGTGCACGTCTCGTTCGACGGTTTTCACGCCATCAACAATCTTTCGCTGACCTTGGCGCCGGGCGAGATGCGCGCCATCATCGGCCCGAACGGTGCCGGCAAGACCACGATGATGGACATCATCACCGGCAAGACCAAGCCGGACGAGGGCACCGTGCTGTTCGACGGCGTCACCGATCTGACGCGGCTGGACGAGACACGGATTGCCGAGCTCGGTATCGGTCGGAAATTCCAGAAGCCCACGGTGTTCGAGAGCCAGACCGTGCAGGATAATCTCCTGCTCGCGCTCAATGTCGATCACAGCGTCAAGGGCACGCTGTTCTGGCGCGGCAACAAGGCCGAGTCCGAACGCATCGAGAAGGTGCTGGAGATCATCCGCCTCACCGACGCCCGCAACCGCCTCGCGGGCAGCCTCAGCCACGGCCAGAAGCAGTGGCTGGAGATCGGCATGCTGCTGGCGCAGGATCCAAAGCTGCTGCTGGTCGACGAACCCGTCGCGGGCATGACGGACGTCGAGACGCATCTGACGGCCGAGCTGCTCAAAGAGATCAACAAGACCCACACCGTCATGGTGGTGGAGCACGACATGACGTTCGTCCGCGAGCTCGGCGTCAAGGTCACCTGCCTGCACGAAGGCAGCGTGCTTGCGGAGGGCACCATCGACCAGGTCTCGTCCAACGACCGGGTCATCGAAGTCTATCTGGGGCGCTGAGCGATGCTTGAGGTCAAGGACATCAACCTGTTCTACGGCGCGGCGCAGGCGCTGCGCGGCGTCTCGATCGCAGCCGAGCCCGGCAAGGTGACCTGCGTGCTCGGGCGCAACGGCGTCGGCAAGACCTCGCTGCTGCGCGCCATGGTCGGCCAGTATCCGATCGCGTCGGGCGCGATCCTGTTCGACGGCACTGACATCACCGGCCTCAAGCCCTATGAGCGCGCACGAAAGGGCATCGGCTTCGTGCCGCAGGGCCGCGAGATCTTTCCGCTGTTGACGGTGGAGGAGAACCTCAAGACCGGTTTTGGCCCGCTCAAGCGCGAGGACCGCAACATTCCGGATGACGTGTTCTCGCTGTTTCCGGTGCTGCAGTCGATGCTCGGCCGGCGCGGCGGCGACCTCTCCGGCGGCCAGCAGCAGCAGCTCGCGATCGGGCGTGCGCTCGTGATGCGACCGAAGCTCCTGCTGCTCGACGAGCCGACCGAAGGCATTCAGCCCTCCATCATCAAGGACATCGGCCGCGCCATCTCCTATTTGCGCAACCTCGGCAGCATCGCCATCGTTCTGGTCGAACAATATCTCGACTTTGCCTGCGAACTCGGCGACAGTTTCGCGGTGATGGATCGTGGCGCGGTGAAATTCACCTGCGATCGCTCCAATCTCGATCCAGGCGAAATCAGCCGCCAGATGGCGCTGTAAGCCAATTCATTTTCTGCCGCGGCCGGCTGGGGAGGCGGATGCGCAGCGATTTTTCATCGGCATCTCAGACGTTCGAGGCCAATCGCGCCCGTGGCGCGGTGCGCTTTGACGTGCATGCGCGCGACGGCGTGACCCGCCGTGGCGTCCTGCACGAGTCCGGCTCGCTGCGCGTGCGCTTTCCGTCGCCGGAAGGCGACGGGTTGTCGGCGGTGTTCGTCAACACGGCCGGTGGCGTTGCCGGTGGCGACCGCTTTGACGTCGAGATCGCTGCTTCCGAAGGCGCGCGCTTGACGCTGACCACGGCGGCGGCGGAAAAGGTCTATCGCGCGCCGGGTCCGGCGGCGCAGCTTGGCATCAGCCTGAAGGTCGGCGCGAACGCGCATCTCGGCTGGTTGCCGCAGGAAACCATCCTGTTCGACCGCGCCCGCGTGCAGCGCCGCTTCGACATCGAGCTCGACGAGACGGCCTCGCTCGTGCTGTGCGAGATCGTGGTGTTCGGCCGCGCTGCGATGGGCGAGCGGATGGAGCAGGGCGAGTTTGTCGACCGCTGGCGTGTCTCGCGCGGCGGCCGGCTGGTCTTTGCCGAGACCGTCCGGCTCGACGGCAATATCGGCGCCAGGCTGGCGCGGTCCGCAATCGCCAAAGGTGGAGCTGCCATCGGCACGGCGCTGATCGTGCCCGGCGACGAGGCCCTGGTGGAGCGGCTTCGGGAGGCGTCAGAATCCTTTGCCGGCGAGGTCGGAATTTCCGCCTGGAATGGATTTGCAATGGCGCGCTTCTGTGCCCAAGATGCGGCTGCACTGCGCGCCGATATGATGGCCGTGCTGGCGCGCACCGGTGCCGCGCTGCCGCGACTCTGGTTGAATTGATCGACGTAACGAACAGAGATTTTTCATGAACCTGTCTCCCCGCGAAAAGGACAAGCTTCTGATTTCGATGGCGGCCATCGTGGCGCGGCGCAGGCTCGACCGCGGCGTCAAGCTCAATCACCCCGAGGCCATCGCGATCATCTCCGATTTCATCCTGGAAGGCGCCCGCGACGGCCGCACGGTGGCCGAGCTGATGCAGTCAGGTGCGCAGGTCTTGACCCGCGACCAGGTGATGCCTGGGATCCCTGAGATGATCCACGACATTCAGGTCGAGGCGACGTTTCCCGACGGCACCAAGCTCGTCACCGTGCACGAACCGATCCGATAGGAGCCCGACATGATCCCCGGCGAACTCTTCATCAAGGACGGCGACATCGAGCTCAATGCCGGCCGCAAGACGGTGACGCTCTCGGTCGCCAACACCGGCGACCGTCCCATTCAAGTGGGCTCGCACTACCATTTCTTCGAGACCAACCCCGCGCTCAAATTCGACCGCAAGAAGGCCCGCGGCATGCGCCTCGACATCGCCGCCGGCACTGCCGTGCGTTTCGA
This sequence comes from Bradyrhizobium guangdongense, assembly GCF_006483445.1. GTDB lineage: Bacteria > Pseudomonadota > Alphaproteobacteria > Rhizobiales > Xanthobacteraceae > Bradyrhizobium > Bradyrhizobium guangdongense_A. The sequence goes on from NZ_PPPT01000020.1 coordinate 39,535, forward strand.
GCCCGGCCAGACCCGCGACGTCCAGCTCGTCGCGCTCGCGGGCAAGAAGACGATCTACGGTTTCCGCGGCGACGTGATGGGGAAGCTGTGAGCTTCCAGCGCACGCACGCTCAGAAATTCAAACGCAAGCGGGGCTAACGATGTCCGTCAAGATCAAACGTTCCGTCTATGCCGACATGTTCGGCCCGACCACCGGCGACAAGGTGCGGCTGGCCGACACCGATCTCATCATCGAGGTCGAGAAGGATTTCACCATTTATGGCGAGGAGGTGAAGTTCGGCGGCGGTAAGGTGATCCGCGACGGCATGGGCCAGTCGCAGGTCACCAACAAGCAGGGCGCGGCCGACACCGTCATCACCAATGCCGTGATCGTCGACCACTGGGGTATCGTGAAGGCCGACGTCGCGATCAAGGACGGCATGATCGCCGCGATCGGCAAGGCCGGCAATCCCGACATCCAGCCCGGCGTCACCATCATCATCGGCCCCGGCACCGACGTGATCGCAGGCGAGGGCAAGATCCTCACCGCCGGCGGTTTCGACAGCCATATCCATTTCATCTGCCCGCAGCAGATCGAGCATGCGCTGATGAGTGGCGTCACCTCGATGCTGGGCGGCGGCACCGGCCCCTCGCACGGCACCTTTGCCACCACCTGCACGCCCGGCCCGTGGCACATGGGGCGGATGATCCAGTCCTTCGATGCCTTCCCCGTCAATCTCGGCATCTCCGGCAAGGGCAATGCCTCACGCCCGGCCGCGCTGGTCGAGATGATCAAGGCCGGCGCCTGCGCGCTGAAGCTGCACGAGGACTGGGGCACGACGCCGGCCGCGATCGACAACTGTCTGTCGGTTGCCGACGACTATGACGTTCAGGTCATGCTGCACTCCGATACGCTGAACGAATCAGGCTTCGTCGAGGACACCATCAAGGCGTTCAAGGGCCGCACCATCCACGCCTTTCACACCGAGGGCGCCGGCGGCGGTCACGCGCCTGATATCATCAAGGTCGCAGGCCTGAAGAACGTGCTGCCGTCCTCGACCAATCCGACGCGGCCCTTCACGCGCAACACCATCGACGAGCATCTGGACATGCTGATGGTGTGCCACCATCTCGACCCGTCGATCGCCGAAGACCTCGCATTTGCCGAAAGCCGCATCCGCAAGGAGACCATCGCCGCCGAAGACATCTTGCATGACCTCGGCGCGCTCTCGATGATGTCCTCGGACTCGCAGGCGATGGGGCGGCTCGGCGAAGTCATCATCCGGACCTGGCAGACCGCGGACAAGATGAAGAAGCAGCGCGGGTCGTTGCCGCAGGACAAGGGCAAGGACAGCGACAATTTTCGCGTCAAGCGCTACATCGCAAAATACACCATCAACCCCGCGATCGCCCATGGCGTCTCGAAACTGATCGGCTCGGTCGAGAAGGGCAAGCTTGCCGACCTCGTGCTGTGGTCGCCGGCCTTCTTCGGCGTCAAACCGGACTGCATCATCAAGGGCGGCTCGATCGTCGCAGCACCCATGGGCGATCCCAACGCCTCGATCCCGACGCCGCAGCCCGTGCATTACCAGCCGATGTTTGCCGCCTTCGGCAAGGCGCGCACGGCATCGTCGGTGGTGTTCACCTCGAAGGCTGCCGTCACCGGCGGCCTGGCGCGCAAGCTCGGCATCGAGAAGAAGCTCTATGCGGTCCAGAACACCCGCGGAAAGATCTCCAAGAAGAGCATGATCCACAATGACGCCACGCCCAATATCGAGGTCGATCCGGAGACCTACGAGGTGCGCGCCGATGGCGAACTCCTGACCTGCGCGCCCGCCGAGGTGCTGCCGATGGCGCAACGGTATTTCATGTACTGAAATAACGCCTGAACGCATGTTTCGGGAACGGATTTACGGTTTTGCGTCCGCATCCGCTTGGTCTAAGGTCGCGCCCGGTAAGTACCCATAAGAAAAGCCGGGAGGATTTTTCGTGATCTACGTCGTCGCCACCTTGACCATCAAGCCCGAAACACGCGCGGAATTCATTGCAGCCGCCACCGCCTGCATCAAGGAGACCAGGAAGGAGCCCGGCAATATCGCCTATGATCTGCACGAGAGCGTCACCGACCCGACCAAGATGGTGTTCGTCGAGCAGTGGGAGAACATGGAGGCGCTGGGCCCGCATCGCGCCGCCGAGCACATGAAGACGTTCGGCCGTGTCGCGGTGAAGTGTTTCACGGCGCCGCCGAAGATCGAATACATCACGCCCGAGAAGGTCGAGACCCGGTAACAGGACTGAAGCCACATGATCAGGGCAACGCAGGTCAGGGGACAGCACCGCTTCACAGAGGCGCCGGCTGACACCGTCGTGCTCGATTTCGACGACCGTCATCGCCGCCGCATGGCGATGACGGGGACGCGCGGACTTGAATTCCTGCTGGATCTCGAGAACGCCGTCGCGTTGCGCGGCGGCGATGCGCTGGTGCTGGAGGACGGGCGGCTGGTCGAGGTGGTGGCGGCGCCCGAGCCGCTCTTGGAGATTCGCGGGTCCGATCCGCATCATTTGATCCGCGTTGCCTGGCATCTCGGCAACCGGCATCTGCCGACGCAGCTGATGGCCAAGGGTCTGCGCATCCGGCGCGATCACGTCATCGAGGCGATGGTCAAGGGGCTGGGTGCGCGGGTGATCGAGATCGAGGCGCCCTTCGATCCCGAAGGCGGCGCCTATGCCGATGCCGCGCATGCGCATGACGACCCCGGTCATCACCATGACCCCGGTCATCACCATGACCACGCGCATCACGATCACGCGCACGATGATCACGGTCATCACCATGACCATGGCCATCACGCGCATGATCATCATGGCCACGATCATCATCACCATGATGAGCATTGCGACCACGATCACGACCATCACGGCCACTCCCATGCTCATGACCGCAAATGAGCCCGTGGCCGCCGGCGCGCTGGGGGATAGCGAGGCGGCGGCGCTCTACCGGTTGATGACCTGGCTGTCGCCGGCCTTTCCCGTCGGCGGCTTCTCCTACTCCAGCGGCCTCGAATGGGCGGTCGAGGCCGGCGACATCACCGATGTCGCGACGCTCGCCGACTGGCTCGACGCGATGCTCAGCGACGGCTCCGGCTTCTGTGACGCGACCTTCCTGGTGCACGCGTTCCGCGCTGCCGAGGCCGGCGAGGAGATGCGTCTGCGCGAGGTCGCAGAACTCGGGGCCGCCTTCGTGCCGTCGCGCGAGCGGCAGCTCGAGACGTCGACGCAGGGCCGCGCCTTCATCGAGATCTCTCGCGCCGCCTGGGATGCGGAAGGCCTGGACACACTCGTTGCGGCATGCAACGCACCGCCGGTCTATCCCGTCGCGGTCGGCATCGTTGCGGCCGCCCATGGTGTGTCGCTGGGACCGACGCTGCACGCTTTCCTGCACGCAATCGTCTCGAACTGGATTTCGGCCGCGAGCCGCCTGGTCCCGCTCGGCCAGACCGACAGCCAGCGCGTGCTCGTCACGCTCGAGCAGGCGGTGGCCGCGACCGCGAACCGTGCGCTGCATGCGACGCTAGATGATCTCGGCAGCGCGACCTTTCGCGCCGATCTCGCGAGCCTCAGGCACGAGACGCAATACACCCGGCTGTTCCGGTCATGAGAGAAGTGGGATGCATTCCGCCGTCGTCCTGGCGAAAGCCAGGACCCATAACCACAACTGCCTGTGGTTATGCACGGATGTTGCCCCAGCCTGCCGCAACGACGATCTGTGGTGGTAATGGGTCCTGGCTTTCGCCAGGACGACGATAGGAAAGATTCAATGTCGAAGTCTCACGGCCCCCTGCGTGTCGGTGTCGGCGGTCCCGTCGGATCGGGCAAGACCGCGCTGATGGATTTGCTCTGCAAGTCGATGCGCGAGCGTTACGATATCGCGGCGATCACCAACGACATCTACACCAAATGGGATGCGGAATTCCTGGTGCGCTCGGGCTCGCTGACGCCGGACCGCATCGCCGGCGTCGAGACCGGCGGCTGCCCGCATACCGCGATCCGCGAGGACGCCTCGATGAATCTCGCGGCGGTTGCGGACATGCGCGCAAAGTTTCCCGGCCTCGATCTGGTGCTGATCGAATCCGGCGGCGACAATCTGGCGGCGACCTTCTCGCCGGAGCTCGCCGATCTCACGATCTACGTCATCGACGTCGCCGCCGGCGACAAGATCCCGTCCAAGGGCGGGCCGGGCATCACCCGGTCCGACCTGCTGGTCATCAACAAGATCGACCTCGCGCCCTATGTCGGCGCGTCCCTGGAGAAGATGAACACCGATGCCAAGCGGATGCGCGGTGAACGTCCCTTCGTCATGACCAACCTGAAGAAGAGCGAAGGCCTCGACCGCATCATTGGCTTCATCGAGACCAAGGGCGGTCTGCGCGCGGCGACGTGAGGCGGGCCACTGCGCCTTGTTAACGCCTGCGGCAAAATTGCCGGAGGCGGAACCTAATCAGGAGCCGGCGATTAACAGACTCCGGTGCCCGGAGCGCAAAATGCCATGGCCAGGCCAATTAAGCTTCTCGGCCTATCCAAGTTGCGTCCCGATGCCGCCTCCTTCATTATATCCCTCGGTGGGGTCTTTCTCTCTTTCGGCGATAGCCGTTCGAGCGGCGTGCAAATGCTCCGTGTTCTTCGCCAGCCTCTCATCTGTTTCTGAGTAATCGCGTGATCCGGCTGGGATTCATCATCGGCTTCATCGCACTGCTGGGCATGCTGTTGTCCGGGCTTGCGGCTTATCGCGTTCACGATCAGGAACTGACGATCGACCGCATCGCGCTGGCGCGTGCGATCGACGTTCATGCGAGCCTGGTGCAGGACCGGCTGACCGAGCGCGAGCTGCTCGCCCGCGTCGCCTCCGGCCTGTTCCGGGCGCCCTCGGTGATCAAGCCCAACATGCTGGAGCCGCTGCGCTCGGCGATCTACGCCTTCAAGACCGATTTCGTCGTGGCCGGCTGGATCGCCCGGCTCCAGCCGAACGAGCTCGACGCCGCGCGTGCGGCGCTTGCCGCCGCCGGCTTTCCCAATCCGACCATCCGCAACTTTGACGACAAGCCGCTCGACCCGGCTGCACTCAGCCAGCCGATCGACGTGCTGATGGATCTCGAGCCGCGCGGTGACGACACCAAGACGTTGCCGGGCCGTGCCTACGACCAGGATTCGGTGCGCGGCGCGATGCTGGCACGGGCCAAGGCGGAGAAGCGGTCGGTCGCCTCCGATCCGGTCCCGCTGGTGCGTGCCAACGGAGCGATCGGCATCATCGTGGCCGCACCCGTCATCCCGGAAGGGGCAACGGAGCCCGCCGGCTTCATCACCTTTTCCTACGAGCTCGCCTCGCTGATGCTGACCAATGACGACATGTCGTTGTTCTCGGTCGCCCTGAAGGATCCGCGCAAGCCGGACGAGGAGCTGATCGCGAGCGACCAGGGCATCGTCTCGACGCGCGCGGTGTCGGATGCCCGCGTCCCCTCGTCGAGCCGGACCGTGAGCTTCGGCGGCCGCGACTGGCAGCTCGGCTATTATGCCAAGACCAATTCGGTGCGCCGCGCCGAGCAGACCGCAATCATCGTGGCCGCGATCGGCTTTGCCATCACCGCAATGGTCTGCGGCCTGTTCGGCTATGTCGCCTACAACAATCTGCGGCTCAGCCGCGAGATCCAGGTGCGGATCGGCTTCGAGCGGCGCCTGACGGCCGTCATCGACGAGCTCAACCACCGGGTCAAAAACATTTTGGCGGTGATCCAGTCGATCGTCACGCGCACGCTGCGCCATGGCTCCGACATCGACGTCGCGCGCGAATTGTTGATCGGCCGCATCCATGCCATGTCCAACGTCGTCTCGCTGCTCAGCGAGAGCCAGTGGCAGGGTGTGAAGCTGAAGGGCCTGTTCGAGGCGCGCGCGATTCCGCATGCCGACCGCATCGCGGTCTCGGGCCCCGATATCGCGGTGAGTGCGCGCGCGGCGCAGAGCCTGTCGCTGCTGTTCTTCGAGCTCGCCTCGCATTCCGACGAAGGATTGTCGCTGGTCGGCAAGCATCCGCACATCGCCGCGAACTGGACGGTGACGGGCGAGGGGAGCGAGGCGATCTTTCATTTCCGCTGGGAAGAATCCAACACCAGCGAGGCGACGCGCCGCGCCGATTCCGATTTCGGCCTGATCCTGCTCGATCGCGTCGCGCCCGAAGCGCTCGGCGGCACAGCAAAGCGCTATTTCACCGAAGGCAGCTACGTCTACGAGCTGACCGCACCGATGGAGACCGTCGTCGACATGACCGAGCGCGACCGCACCGAGCAGTTCTCGCAGCCGGTGCGGCCGCCGAAGTAGCTAACAGCGCACTCCTCTTCCTTCTCCCCCTTGTGGGAGAAGGGAAGAGCACATGAAAAGGCGGCCACCGGGGGTGGCCGCCTCCACATTTCAGGGCCTAAAGCCGGTCAGCCGCCGCTGCCGCCGATCACGGCGCGCACCGTCTCGTCGGGACCGAAATCCTCGGCACCGTCGACATAGAGCAGCGCGGCGAGCTTCGAGCGCGCGCGGTTGACGCGGCTCTTGATGGTGCCGACCGCGCAGCCGCAGATCGAGGCCGCATCCTCATAGGAGAAGCCGGAGGCGCCGACCAGGATCAGCGCTTCGCGCTGGTCCTGCGGCAGCTTGTCCAGCGCCGTGCGGAATTCCTCGAACTCGAGATGCGCATTCTGCGACGGCTGCGTCTTGAGCGTCTTGGCGTAGTTGCCCTCGGCGTCCTCCACCTCCCGCCGCCGCTTGCGATAGTCGGAGCGGAACAGGTTGCGCAGGATGGTGAACAGCCACGCCGGCAGGTTCGAGCCGGGCTGGAACGAGTCGATGTTGGCGAGGGCGCGCAACAGCGTTTCCTGGACCAAATCGTCGGCTCGGTCGGCATTGCCGCTCAGTGAAATCGCAAACGCACGCAGGCTCGGGACGGCGGCCAGGATGTCGTCACGCAGGGAATCAGTGAGAGGCATCAGACCCTCCCATTGCTGCTGTCGTCGGATCCCCCGCCATCCTCCACCTGGGGTGTCGCTCCAGGGGTATCAAGCTTCTTGATCAGTTCGGCGAACCGGTCGGGAACCCCCTGCCTGACGACGTCGTCATACATGGCGCGCAATTGATGCCCAATCCGGGATTGAATCTCCGGAGTGAGTCCTCCTTTGCCGGGGGTCGTGTTTCTGCTGGCTTGAGATTTGAGATCTTTCATGACCTGTTCCACGTTTCCCCGAGTTAAGTCGCTGTAGAATCTAGAAATTCTCTCAACCGGGAGCCGTTCCCTAGAAAGACCCAATGCGAAGTTCGACAAAAAGTTCCGCATCAGACGGAACTTTTCTCAGGGTAAGGCGTCTTCAAGCCTACAGGGGAACCCGGGCCCCCCCGTCACGATGTCTGGCCCAAAGAAGAATGGAGTGGGGATGACCCGTTCACAGCTTGTTGCTGAGCACTTGCCGTTGTTGCGCCGGTACGCCCGTGCCCTGACGGGCAGCCAGTCATCGGGCGATGCCTATGTTGCAGCCATGCTGGAAGCCATGCTGGGCGATCCTGCCGTGCTTGACGAGAGCCATGGACCGCGCGCCGGCCTGTTCCGGCTGTTCACCCAGATCTGGAATTCGGTCTCGCTCAACGACGATTCCGAAGTGACGACATTGCCGATGCCGCCGGAACGGCGTCTGTCGAACATCACGCCGCTGCCGCGCCAGGCCTTCCTGCTGCTGTCGCTCGAGGGCTTTTCCGAGGAGGAGGTCGCCTTCATCCTCGGCACCGACGTCGGCGAGACCCGCCGCCTTGCCGATGCCGCCGGCCGCGAGATGGCGGCGGAGATCGCAACCGACGTGCTGATCATCGAGGACGAGACCTTCATCGCCATGGACCTCGAAAGCCTGGTGAAGAATCTCGGCCACAATGTCGTCGGCGTCGCCCGCACCCATTCGGACGCGGTGGCGCTCGCCAAGAACAGGCGTCCCGGCCTCATCCTCGCCGACATCCAGCTCGCCGACGGCTCGTCGGGGCTGGATGCCGTCAACGAGCTGCTGAGGACGTTCGAGGTGCCTGTCGTGTTCATCACGGCCTATCCGGAACGCTTCCTCACCGGCGAGCGCCCCGAGCCGGCGTTCCTGATCTCAAAGCCGTTCCAGCCGGCCATGGTGTCGGCGGTGGCGAGCCAGGCGCTGTTCTTCCAGCGCAACTCGCGCAACCGCGCGCCGAAAGCGCCTGCAGCGTAAAAGCACAGAACGGTGGGAGGAAACTGATCCGGCGAGCCCAGGGCTCGCCGGATTTTTCTTTGGCCGGCGGTCGCGCTTCCACACCCGTCATGGCCGGGCTTGTCCCGGCCATCCACGACCTTCGTTCGGCACAAGAACGTGGATACCCGGGACATAGGCGAGCGGAAGCGACGCCGTCCTTCGGACGGCTATGCCCGGGCATGACGAGCTTGGGGCGTGGGCTTGCCGTGATCCGCACATACGATTGCCTTGCGCTTGACGGCGAGGGGTTCCTCCGTCGATACGGGTCTAGGCCGTCGCGCCGCGGCCGAAGCCTATCCCGAAGCCTATCCGGAGACTGCTTATGCCCGACCAATCCCTGCTCGACCGTCTCGCCATCCGCGACCTCGTCGAAAACTGGGCGGTGTGGCGCGATGCCGGCGATTGGGAACGGTTTGCGACCGTCTGGCATGCGGAGGGCTGGATGTCGGCCACCTGGTTTCAGGGGCCGGCCGCCGACTTCATCCGGGTCAGCCGGGAGGGTTTTGCCAAGGGCGTGCGCATCCTGCATTTCCTCGGCGGCACCAGCATCGACCTCGCAGGCGCGCGCGCCATCGCGCAGACCAAGATGACGATCTCGCAGCGCGCGCCGGTGCACGACGTCCTCTGCGACGTCGTCTGCACCGGGCGCTTCTACGACTTCCTGGAAAAGCGCGGCGGCACATGGGGCATCGTCCGCCGCCAGCCGATCTACGAGAAGGATCGCATCGACCCGGTCGATCCGGCTGCGACGCTGCGTCTCGATGCGGAAAAGCTCGCAGCCCTTCCCGAAGGCTATCGCCATCTCGCCTACATGCAGGAGCTGATCGGCTACAAGGTCAAGCGCGACATGCCTGGCCTGACCGGTGCCGAAGTCGAGAAGCTCTATGCGCAGGGGCGGGAATGGTTGGCCGGAAAGCCGGGCTGACCATCCAACCAGATCAATGGGTGGCTTCGCGAACCAGGGCGCTCGGATAAACCGGCTTCGCCAGGAACGTCACCCCGTCGGGCAGCGCTGTCATGGGCGCCTGACCTGAGATCACCACCACCCGCAGTGCCGGGTTGGTCATTCGGGCAAGGCGGGCGAGCTCGATTCCGTCCATTCGGCCGGCGAGGCTGACGTCGGTCACCAGCAGCACGGGATGCCTCATCTTGAGCGCGAGCGCTGCGGTTTCCGCGTCCTCGCAGCGGATCACCTGGAAATTGCTCTCCTCGAGCAGCAGCGCGATCATGTCGCGCTGGATGTCGTCATCCTCGACCACGACAGCCACGCGCGCAAACGGCTTTGACTGGCCCATGGCATCACCTCCGCACTTCCCAGCGCATGCTAACGTGCGTGCCGCGTCCCGAGTTTCGGTTCCCTGGCGAAGATCGTTGCTGAATGAATGGGCAAAACCGGACGGCAGACAAAAGTAAGGCGCGACTGGCATCACCACAGTCGCGCCCTACGTCGCCGGTTTATGGGGCAGGGGGGAATAACCGGCTGCAGGGATGACTCTTCGCGCCCAAACTCGTTCCGCCTCTCCCAAGAATATTTTGCACACGGTTAAGTGATCGTCGTGCGGCCGAACCCGAGATGTTTCGGCAGCGTTGTTCCCGTGATCGCCATGGGGCGAGGGACGAACAGCCATGTCACAGATCAGCAAAGCGCTTCTCGGTGCAGTCGCCATCACGGTGGCGCTCGGCGCCGCGCAATTGGCCTCGGGCCACGATCTCGCCGACCGCTGGCAGGCGGTCGCGGACAAGCCCAGCCACAACATCAATCGCGCCGGCAAGGCCGACCGCATCGCCGATCCAAAACCATCGGCGGTTCCCACGCGCACGGTGTCGACACGCCTCAACGACCTCAAGGATACGTCAGTGCTGCTGCGTGTTCCCGCCGTGATCGAGACCGGGAATGCGGCGAAAGCTCCCACCCTGTTGCAGAAGAATCGCAAGCCGACGATCGCCTGCGAGCCCGTCGTCAGCTCGCTGACCGAAGTCGCGAAGCTGTTGCAGCCCGGACGCTGCGTGACGTGATCAGGATGAGAATGGGTTTGGCTTGCTCGTGCCACAAACTCGTCATGCCCGG